>JAFDXG010000166.1 GCA_018268105.1 Bacteroidota bacterium
ACTATCAAAAATCTTATAATCAATCACTTGCTGAAGCTATACTCTTTTTTGGACTGTGAGCGTACCTTTTGAGGTTTTTTAAATCCATGCTTTTATTTTTTTAATTTGTACAAATCAAGGTTGCAAATTGTTTGTGGTATGACATTTGTAAGAACAGTAAAGTCGAATTTTAAATCTGTTACTGCAACTTGTGTGAGTTGCACTTTGTGTGAGTTATACTTTGTAAATTTCTTAAGTGAACAGAGTACCTATATTTAGACACTATCCGTAAATTGTTGCCGGCCTCCATTTGCAACCTTTTTTAAATTATAACGTCATAAGTGTATTGCTTTTTTATTGAAGATGAATACAACAGGAAAATCGGCTTCTTTAATATTTTGTCTTGCAATGGATTTTGCCGGGTTTGCCAGTTATTTTCTTCCGGGTCTGGGAGAGTTTGCAGATATTATATGGGCTCCCCTGTCAGCAATTATTTTTTATAGAACTTTTGGCGGTTGGAAAGGTGCTATGGGAGGTGTAATAAATTTTATTGAAGAAGCATTCCCTGGATTCGATTTCATACCGAGTTTTACAATAATGTGGTTGTTAAAACATTTTGAGAAAAAAGAGAGACCTCTGTCTATCCGTCCTGTTTAAAGCTGCGGCGCTTCAATTTGCTTGAAGCGCTATTTTTTATTCTGTTACAAACCGGTATCCAATACCTTTCACAGTAATGATTTGGAGAGCAGGGTCGTTTTTCAGATATCCCCTTATTTTGGTGATATATACATCAAGGGTTCTTGAGTTGAAGAAAGAGTCGCTGCCCCACAATACATTCAAAATATCCCTGCGATCTATTATTTTTTCTCTGTTTTCATACAATAGCCGAATCAATTCACTTTCTCTGAAAGACAGTTTTTTTTCTTCTTTACCAACAGTGAGTGTTTGACGGTTTGAGTTAAATATGTAATTCCCGATTATGATATTGTCTTTTTGTACTCCGGTTGCGCTGTTGTTATTCTTGTAGCGCAGTGCATTTTCAATCCTAACAATCAGTTCTTCCATGCTAAATGGTTTTCTGATATAATCATTGCCCCCGGTATGAAATCCTTTTACAAGGTCTGTAGTCTGGGTTTTTGCAGTTAAAAAAATAATTGGAACCCCATTGTTTACTGCCCTTATTTCTTCTGCAATACTAAATCCATCCTTGTTGGGAAGCATAATATCCAGCACGCATACATCCGGTGGATCAGCATTAAATCTTGCCACAGCCTCTCCTCCATCCATTTCAAGTAATACTTCATAGCCACGGCTTTCGAGACTTTCTTTCACAATTTTGGCAAGAAATATCTCATCTTCTACATATAATATTTTCGTCTTACTCATGCACAACGGGTAGTTTTACAATGAATTCACAGCCCTTACCAGGCTCACTCTCCAGGCTGATGGCGCCATGATGCTGATCTATAATATGTGCTACATAGCTCAACCCAAGTCCATAACCTTTAGTATTGTGTTTATCACCGGCAGGTATTCGGAAAAATTTTTCAAATATTTTTTGACGAAACTCAGGGGCAATTCCAATACCATTATCTTTAACACTTAAGGTGCATTCTTTTTCATCGCAATGGACTCCTACATGGATTACTGGCTTTTTGCCGCTGTATTTTAAAGCATTGTCAATTAGATTATACAGTACGCTTGTTATATGCAGATGATCAGCATTGATGGTACTATTTGGACCGGAAGTGTTTAGCGTTACTACAGCTCCGGCTTTTTCGAACTGCAGGCTCATTGAGGCAATGATATCAGCAGTTAACTGTTTGATATCAAATGTCTCGAGCTGAAGCTCTATTTGTTGTTTTTCAAACATGGACAGTTTCAATACTTTATCTACCAGCATAGACAACCGGGTTAACTCGTGTCCTGCAATATCAAGATATTCTACCGTACGTTCGGGCTGCTTGAGCACATTGAAGTTTTTAATAGCTTCAATAGCAACACTTACCGTAGAAATGGGGGTTTTAAGTTCATGGGTAATATTGCTGATGAAATCATTTTTTATAGCAGTGAGTCTTTGTTGTGCTTTAAGATTTCGGTACAAAACATAAAACGCAGTAATGGTTAACCCAATCAGGAATATTGAAAAAATAATTTGGGGTAATAATTGTTTCAGCAGGTATTCAAAAGTGTTGCCCAACAGCATAGTATAGCTTACCGGGTGTGTAATTCCAATTACTACCTTATTCCTTTCTCTTTTATTGTCATCTCCTTTAATAAATTCATTCTCAATTCTTTTAATAATTGAAAAAGGTACTGCGATGTCTTCTCTTTTAAGTGTATTAGCAAAAGCGGTACTGATATCTGCTACCCGAAGGGAATCCTGCAAAGAATCTATACTAACCAGAAATTGAAAAAAGCGGTCGCCCGAACGAAAAGAATTTTTTGTGATGGAATCGTTATGCGTTGCTTCTGCAGGTCGTTCTAAAGTTATAAAGGCATTTCTGCTTTGGGGTGGAATAGGGAACAAAGAATCAGAAAGTTTCTTACGGACAACGTCAGAAAATCTGGCCAGGTTAGGTGGAAATCCTATACTCCATTTTGCAGAACTATCAATTTTTAATTTGGAAGTTTGCAGGTCAAAAACTGTTTCCCTAAAGAGAATGTTTGTTCTGAAATGTAACATCCAGGTTTCCTGAGATGTTTTGATTGTCAACCAGTAAATCTGGAAAGCAGCCACAAGTATTATGGCAGCAGTCATTAATCCAACAGAAATACTGAACTTACGATTCATAGACCCGCAAAATTAGAATATAGCATTTGTAGATTAATTTTGTATTAACATTAATTAACATACATTTTCTGAATAATAATTTTTACAGAGTTTCGTTATGATTCAACCCGGTATCATTTATCCTATAAAATAATTGTCATGAAATCATTTCCATCACAGACTTCAGGTGTGCTTAACAAATTCGTATTTAATATATTAAGGAGACTTTTTCAGCAACCGGATTTTTATCCTATCAAATATTATCATAAAAGAAGGAAACATAAGCATATTTTAGATGGCTTATAAATTGTTGCTCACGAATGAATTCTTTAGCACATCTCTGAAACCACAAAGAGTGCTTCGCCTCAAGTTAAACTTGGGGCTTTTTTGATTTAGGCCAAATCAAGGAATGGTTTATTCTGTAATATTTTTTCAATTTTTTCCACTATATCCGGAGTGATTTTTTTAACTACTTCCAATGCTTTAAGGTTTTCTTCCAGTTGTTGCTTTTTTGTAGCTCCGAGTATGGCTGAAGTAACATTTGGGTTGTGAATGGTCCACGCTATAGCTAAAGAGGCCAGGGAAACGTCGAGTTTACGGGCTAAATCAGCCAGTTTTTTTACTTTTTTTATTTTATCTTCCTGAAGCCAGCGTGATTTAAGCCAGTCGAATCCTTCAATAGCCAGTCTGGAATCTTCGGGTATGCCATCAATATATTTACCCGTCAGAAAACCTGCCGCAAGTGGGCTCCATATAGTAGTGCCAAGCCCAGTATTTTGAAATACAGGAAGATAGTCCTGCTCCATTTTGAACCTTTCAAACATATTGTATTGCGGTTGCTCCATAGCAGGACCGATAAGCCTGTATTGCTGGGCAACCCGGTGTGCTTCCATAATTTCGGCACCACTCCACTGACTTGTTCCCCAATATAATATTTTTCCCTGCTGGATGAGGGTATTCATTGTCCATACAACTTCTTCAATAGGAACACTGGTGTCTGGCCTGTGGCAAAAGAAAAGATCAAGATAGTCCGCTTGCAGCCGCTGAAGCGCTTCGTGGCAGGCTTCTACAAGATGTTTGCGACTTAACCCGGTTTGATTAGGTCTGTTATTTTTATCTCTCCATCCAAAAAAAGCTTTTGAAGATATTATATAGGAAGTACGATCCCAATTTTTTCGTTTCAGCACCCGTCCCATAAGTTTTTCACTTTCTCCCAGTGCATATACTTCAGCATTATCAAAAAAATTAATACCACGGTCATAAGCTATTCCCATCAGCTCATCTGCCAGTGAATCATCTATCTGTTTATGAAATGTCACCCAGCTTCCAAAGGACAGAACACTTAATTGCAGACCTGTACGGCCCATTTTACGATATTCCATAGTTAAAAATTAATAATCAGTTAATGTAGGTTGTCAAAAATAATAGTAATATTTTAAAGTACCCGTGCAAGCAAGGGTATACTATACTCAATAATTTCGAAGTTTTTCCTTTTCTTTGTAAGGTTCGAAGGTATATTTGGCACAAAAAAATTATTTTAGCAATTAATTTAATTGAGAATATTTCTCTGATGAGTTACGAGATTAAAGAAGACGGAAAATTTAAATTCATAGAAGAGGGTAGTGGCGAGCCATTAATATTTCTTCATGGACTGTTTGGTGCATTAAGTAATTTTGATGCTCAAATTGAATTTTTCAAAAATCAATACAGAGTAATTGTACCCTTTCTACCTCTTTTGGATCTTGATCTTTTACATACCTCTGTAAGTGGTATCGAGAAGTTTGTGCAAAGATTTATTGAACACAGGGGATATACTGCAATTCATCTGGTGGGTAATTCCCTGGGTGGGCATGTAGCACTTTTACATATTTTGAGGCATCCGGTAAATATTAAATCATTGGTACTTACAGGTAGTTCAGGACTTTTCGAAAATGGGATGGGGGATACCTATCCAAAGCGTGGCGATTACGAATATATACGCAAGAAGACCGAACTAACATTTTATGATCCGAAAATGGCAACAAAAGAATTAGTTGATGAGATGTTTGCCATTACTACCAATCGTTTAAAGGTAATTAAGATAATTGCTTTAGCTAAGAGTGCTATTCGCAACAATTTAGGAGAAGAGTTGAATGGAATCAAGCAGCCTACATTGCTGGTATGGGGAAATAATGATACTATTACCCCACCATTTGTTGGCAGGGAGTTTAATAAGCTTATTCCAAATAGCGAATTGCAGTTTATTGATAAATGTGGTCATGCACCTATGATGGAGGTGCCCGATGAGTTTAACAAAATATTGCATCAGTTTCTCACAAAATTGAACGAACCTGCAGCGGTTAACGGATAAATCTCATCTGTACTAAAACAGATATTATGTTTGCAGGAGGTCTTATATCACAGAGCATTCCATTTTTGCATTTGGATGATACTGCCGGAAAGGCATTGCAGGAGATGAATGATTTTCATATTTCGCAACTACCGGTAGTTGCAGACGAAAAATACCTGGGGATTATAGATGAAGAAACATTGCTGGATATAGATGAAGAAACACTACTTGAAAAACTTCAGACGGGATTTATCAAACCTTTTGTAAGAGATACCGACTTTTTTCTGCTGGCAGTAAAAAGGGCGAGGGATATGCATCTTTCTATAGTTCCTGTAATAAATGAACAGTATGAATTGCTGGGTGTTATTACGGAAGATGAATTGTTCAGGCAACTGGCTTTATTTGCGGGGATTGATGAGCCGGGTGGAATAATTATTCTTGAGATGGAAAAGAATGATTTTTCTACCGGTGAACTGAACCGGCTTGTGGAATCTAATGACGCATATATAACACAACTTAACAGTTTTTTTGACAATACTACCAAACTCCTTACCGTTACTTTTCGGGTAAATAAATCTGAAATTTCTGATATTATCGCCACACTTCAGCGGCACGAGTACATCATAAGGTACTATAATGGCGAAGAGTTATACCAAAACGAGTTACAAAACAATCTCATTAATCTCATGAATTATCTAAACATCTGATCTGCAGTTATGAATTAAATGGATTTGTAAGCCAATATTGTTATTTTAGATATTCAGTAATTACACAAACACACAGTTTAGGAGATAAATGAGGTACTTGAACAAATATGCTTTTCTGTTTTGTTTGCTATCGTGCTGTTGTAAATTTATCTATGCGCAGGAACCCGATGAGCAACCCCGCGAAGATGACAAAATTCTGCAAACATCATTTCTTACAATTAGAAATGTAATTGCTACCGGGAATAAAATCACAAAAGATTATATCATAGCCAGGGAAGTTCTTCTTAAAAAAGATAAACCATATTCTATCTCTGATATTTTAAAGAATATGCCATTATCCAAACAGAACCTGCTGAATACAGGTTTGTTTCTGGATGTTACCGTTGATTTTACAAACTGGAATAATGACTCTCTTGATATACTTGTGGATGTGAAAGAACGTTGGTATTATTTTCCCGTTCCATATTTTAAGCCTATCGACAGAAATTTTAATGTTTGGATTAAAGAATATGAAGCGAGCCTGTCGCGGGTAAATTATGGTATTAAACTTATCGGTTATAATGTGAGCGGCAGGAATGATAAACTAAATATCTGGCTTATATCCGGTTATTCAAGACAAATAGTGCTTAACTATACAGCTCCTTATTTCGACAGATCGTTAAAGCACGGATTGAGTATTGATATGCTTTACTCTGCCAACAAAGAGGTGAATTATACCACTAAAGACAATAAGCAATCATTTTATAAAGACCCCGGTGGATTTGTTACCAGCAGGCTACGGATTGGCGCAGGCTACAGCTACAGAACCGGTTATATACAAAGGCACAATGTTACATTTAGCTACAACGTAGTTAAAATAAATGATTCAGTGTTTCAGCGGAATCCAAATTATTTTGATAATGGGCAAAAAGACGCCCGCTTCCCGGAGATTTTTTATCAATATCAATCTATACGGGTTAATTATATACCGTATCCTTTAAAAGGGTTTCAATGGGAGGTAGCTTTTTTAAAACGCGGGTTAAATAAAACGCTAAACCTTTGGGAGTTTAAAGCAAAAGTGGGCAAATACTGGGAGCTGTTTCCAAAATACTACCTGGCTTTGCAAATAAATAGCGATATAAAACTACCATTTGATCAGCCTTATTATAACCAGCAAATGCTGGGATATGGAGATTCCTTTCTTAGAGGCCTTGAAAACTATGTTATTGATGGTGTTGCTGGCGGACTGTCTAAAATTACTTTGAGGCGTGAGCTGTGGAGTCCAAAGCTGCATACCGGACTAAAGTCAAGATCCTATGCTGTAATTCCTTTTCGCTTTTTTGCAAAAGCATATACGGATATGGGTTATGTGTATAACAGAGCATCTAATGTCAATTCATTGAATAATAGATTTTTGTACAGCGGCGGGGGCGGGTTGGATATTTTAAGTATTTATGACGCAACTATTTCTCTCGAATACAGTTTTAATCAGTTAGGACAAAAGGGTTTATTTTTACAGGCAGGGCTCGGTTTGTAGCAGGGACTGTTGATAATACAGTACCCCAAATTTTACAGTTATGAAGATTGCAATTTATAGCCGCGGAGGCGAAAATTTTAATTATGATGATTTACTGCTGCTATTAGAAGAACTTGAAAAACAGAATATATCTTTTGCCATATATCATGATTTTCTTGTTCAGATAAAACACCTTGTATCTGCTGATAAGCATATTAGCTTTAAAGGTGCTGAAGACCTTGACGACAGCTTTGAATGTATTTTAAGCATGGGTGGAGACGGCACGCTGCTCGATACTGTTACGCTGGTAAGAAATACTAATATCCCGGTACTGGGAATTAATTTTGGACGACTTGGTTTTTTGGCAACGATTGGGAAAGACGAACTTAGAAATGCCGTTTCCTGTCTGGCAGAGCGTACTTATCTTATAGACAGGAGAAGCCTTATACATCTGGATGCCAGTATCCCTTTGTTTGCTGATACTCCTTACGGTTTAAATGAGTTTGCCATTCATAAGAAGGATACATCCCCAATGATCAAAATCCATACTTATCTCAATGGAGAATTTCTGAATACTTATTGGGCCGACGGGTTGATTGTTGCTACCCCAACCGGGTCTACCGGTTATTCGCTAAGCTGTAACGGTCCGGTGGTTTTTCCCGACTCGTCCAGCTTTGTCATAACCCCGGTGGCGCCTCATAATCTGAATGTTCGCTCTATTGTAATACCCGACAACAATATCGTTTCCTTTGAGGTGGAAGGAAGAACAGACCGGTTTATTTGTGCGCTCGACTCAAGACGGGAAATGGTGGGTAAAGATGTGCAACTGGCAATAAAGAAAGAAAATTTTTCATTAAGTCTTATACGCCTCAGCGAGAACAGCTTTCTGGAAACCCTTCGCAACAAGCTGTCCTGGGGGCTTGATAAAAGGAACTAAACTGAACAATATAAGATTTTTATAAAATCGCCGAAATTAGCATGGAGATTCACCACTAAACTTGTATTTTGCACAAACTACCTTATGATAAATTTCAGGGTTCCACGTTGTGGCAGAAAAATTTTGACGGCAAATTTTTAATAGCATGAAGAAGTTATTGATGTCTTTGATATTGTTTGTGACTATTTCTTCAATCCGGGCGCAGATAGTTGATGGTGTTGTGCAGGAAGGGGAAATTGGCGTCACTCTCGGGGCGGCACATTATTTTGGCGACCTCAATACCAATGCTGCTGTTAATCGTCCGAAACCAGCAGTGGGTGTTTTTTTTCGTAAACAGTTTGGTGAGTACATAGCAGCAAGGCTTAATGTACATTGGGCCCAGCTTGGTTATTCAGATATATATAGTAAGAACAGTTATCAAAAAAGAAGAAACCTGAGCTTTAATACCAATATTTGGGAAGCTACAATCCAGGGCGATTTTAATTTCATGCGTTATGTACCCGGAGACCCGTATTTGCGGTTTACTCCCTACATCACATTGGGTGTAGGCGCTTTTAGTTTTGATCCTTATGCCTACCTCGGAGGAAAGAAGTTATATTTAAGACCCCTGGGTACAGAAGGACAGGGATCGTCATTGTATCCCGGTCGCAAAATTTACAGCGCTGTCGCCTTTTCTCTACCTCTTGGCATGGGTATTAAATACAGCATTAACCCCAACATTAATTTTACTTTCGAAGTGGCTTACCGGTTCACTACTACAGACTATCTTGATGATGTTAGTGGCACTTATGCACCTGATGCATTTGCACAAACGTATCCAGACGGAACAGCTACTGTCTGGTACCTGCTTCAGGATCGTTCGTATGAAACCGGAGACGGGGTACGCATTGGTACAAAAGGACGTCAACGCGGATTCAGCAGCCAGATGGATGCTTATGTAATAGCAGAAGCAGGTATTTCTTTTAATCTTACTTCTTACAAATGTCCAACTGCTAAATGGTAATAAGGCTATTCCTGCTACAATTTTATTAGAAGTAGTTTTGCAGTGCGCATTGTTGCGAGGGGTTCATGAATTATATAACTGAATTTAAAAAATTTGTTACAGGTCAATACCTTGCAAAAGGTGTACGCATCACAGCGGGTGCTGTTGTACCCGCATTGATTTTGTATTGGTTTAACTGGCTTGCTGTTGGTATAGCAATGCCTCTGGGGGCGCTGATGGTAAGCCTTACGGATTCCCCGGGACCAATACATCACCGGAGAAACGGCATGCTGATCAGCAATGTTCTGAACTTCCTTGTTGCACTTATCATTGGTTTTACAAGACATTATTCCATACTTCTTGCCATAGAGTTGTCATTGCTGAGTTTCTTTTTTTCGTTTATAGGCATCTATGGTAGCCGGGCCGCTTCGGTTGGACTTATTGCAATTATTATCATGGTGCTCAATATTGATGTACACAAGGGCGAGCAACAGGTAATAAGAGATGCACTTTTCATGCTGGCCGGTGGTATTTGGTATATGTTGCTGAGTTTACTGTTGCATACGCTCAGGCCCTATCGCTTAATTCAACAAGCCCTTGGTGAATGCATAATTACAACAGCTTCTTACCTTGAGGTTAAATCAAAACTGTATAAAAGTCCTGAGGGTTTTGATGAAATATATAAAGAGCTACTTAGTTTGCAAATTGATATTCATCATCAGCAGGAACAACTGCGAACACTTTTGTTTAAGACCCGGGGCTTTATCCGGGAATCCACAACCAAGAGCAGGATTTTATTGATGATGTTTATTGATTCAGTAGATCTGTTTGAACAGGTGATGACCTCTCAGCAAGACTATAAACTCCTTCATGAATATTTTCGGGAAGGGAATTTGATGGAACGTTTTCGTTTACTGATTGCTGAAGCTGCCCATGAACTCGATAAAATCGGACTTTTAGTGCAAAGCGGTTTCCCTTCAAAAGATAAAGGGTGTTTGGATCAATTAATACGGGATACAGAAGATGCTTTTGTAGCTTACCGGGCAACACATTTGACAGCAACCAACATTGAGGGTTTTATTAGTCTCAGGCATATTTTGAATTCTATAAAAGATATCGCAGACCGGATTAAGCGTCTTCACCGGTATAGTACTTATAGCAGTAAAGTGAGCAAAGAAGTGAAGCTTGAGACTGTTGATGCAGAAAAATTTGTTTCATCGCAGGAAATGGATATCAAGTTGTTTGCGGAAAACCTTTCCTGGAAGTCAAATATTTTCCGGCATTCACTCAGGGTAAGTATATGTATTTTAGCCGGCTATATAATAGCACAGTTTTTTCCGTTTGGTCATAGCTATTGGATATTACTCACTATAGTCACCATATTAAAGCCTGCCTACGGGCTGACCAAAAAAAGAAATATTGAACGCCTGATGGGAACGCTTGCCGGAGCAGGATTAGGCGTATTATTGCTGAGTTCGGTACATAACAACAGTGTATTGTTTGTCTTTCTGATTTTATCAATGATAATAGGGTATAGTTTTTTACAAATAAGATATGTAGTTAGTGTAGTGGGAATTACACTATATGTTTTACTCTTTTTTCATTTTCTGATTCCTGTAGATTTCCGGTTGCTTTCAATGGACAGGGTAATAGATACTGTAATTGGTTCAGTCATTTCATTTGTAGGCGCATTGTTTATTTTCCCAAAATGGGAGCAGGAACAGGCACATGAATATGTTGAAAAACTGATGGAAGCGAATCTTCATTATTTTGCTGCTGTATCGCAGGCCTTTTATCAAAAACCATCAGAAATTAATACCTACAAGATTTCCAGGAAAAATGCATACGTGGCATTGGCAAATTTGTCGGATGTATTTCAGCGGCTGCTGTCTGAACCCAAAAGAAATTCTGGTAATACCGAAATACTCCACCAGCTTGTAGTGAGTAATCACATGATGACCTCTCATATAGCTTCTCTTGCTACCTATGCTGCATCCCTTGCTCCACGATATCACTCCGCTGCTTTTAAACCGGTTGCAGAAAGTTTACAACAACAGATGCAAAATGCAATATATCTGTCGCAGCATAAAACACCTTCTAATGATATCAATATGATTGATAGTGGCTTTTCCCGGGTAAGGGATATGGTGCAGGATTTGCTACATAAAAGATTGGTGGAAATAAATGAGGGAACAGAATTTAGCAATGTGAGGAAGGAGCTTTCGGGATATAAAACAATTGCTGATCAGTTTGAACTGATACAAACAATAATAACTGATATCAATCATGTATTAAAAAAGCAGCAGGCTATGATAACATCTCAATGAAGACATTGGTTTATAACCGGTTCATTTCATCTTTTCAGACAGCAAACACCGGTCAATGCTTCAAAGCTTTGCCGGTGTTTGTTCAAACACAAATATCCTATTGTATCGTTACTATTTTTGCCTCCTGTTTAGCTTCTTCAGTTTTTGGAAGAGTAATAATCAAAACCTGCTTCTCCTGTTTTGCTGAAATATTATCACCATCTACTTTTCCATCCAGATATAGTACACGTTCAAAATTTTTTACCGGAAATTCCTGTCTGCAAAATTTGGGTTCTTCACCTTCTGGTAATTCTTTCTTACCGCTGATAAAAAGCAGATCGTTAACAAAAGAGATTTTAAAATCTTCTTTGACAAACCCTGTAGCAAATACATGCACTTCATAAAATGTGTCGCGATCAATAATATTTACCGGTACATTATACTTTGGTCTTTTAAAGCCTTGAATATTGAAATGATGAAGCCTGTGACGCTCACGGTTGAAATCCTGTTCGTGAACCCCGCACCTGACGAATGAATAATTATACATGTTAATTGATTTAATGATTAAAATTGAGTTGATGTTGCTAACAATCAGCGTGTCTTGCTGTTCTGTATATCGTTGTGATTGCAATGCTGCATACCAGGATGGCGTTGAAAGTTTTCCGTAAATCGCTGCGGGCCTGCAAAAATCATCAGGCTGGCAAAGGTGATAGCCGCGGCAGTAAATACTGTTAGTATCCTGTATTTTCTTTTCATAAAATATTTTTATTTGTCATTTTTACCTGATGAAGATTGTGGCTCAAATCCACAGCCGCCTGCAAATCCAGCTTTAAATCTGTTGTATTCTTCCTCGTTCATATTCCTGATACGATCTGCAAAGGCCATTCGCCTGTACATGAGGCGTGACCCAACCCTGGGACGACCTGCAAAGTACCTCAATACAATACCAAGGATAATTAAGAATGTTGCTACGCGAAGAACAAAGAGTGGTATAAAAAACATTGCAACCCCCAGTAATATACCTCCAGCTATGGGTTTGATAATACGTAAGTTCATAATTTTTGTTTTTAATTATTTAGATAAACACATTTATATTGAAGACGTACCTCCCAATATTTTACTTTATGTTTCGTGTATTTAATTATAAAATTCCTCTTGAATATTTATTATTGTTTTAGCCAGGAGGGACTCTCAAAAAGTTTTCATTCATCTATTGTGTATTTTATGAATGAAAAATTACATGTACGTTTGAGAGAAGAGAGGCTTGAAAGGTAGTTCATCAAAAATGAGGTATTCAAAATGATTATGGCTATGGTCGCCGGCATCTTTCACGTAATTTTTCTTTAAACTGATTTCTTTCTTCCTCACTCATGTTCATCCATTTTTCCCTGAATCCTCTGTTCATAAAGGGAGGTTTATGGCGTGGAGGTCCGAATCTGAAACCACCAAACAATATCCTGCAGAGTATGAATAGCCCTACAGATTTCCAGTATGTAATACGTTCTACGTGAACAAGCCCGGGTAGTATGGTATTCCACAGCCACATTACTATCGCGGATAATACCAGCAATGCCACAAAAAAAATGGGCACAAATACAAAGCGAAAACGCTTCCCCCTGAATGATTGGTTCGTGTTGTTCATACCTACAATGTATTTAATTCTTCATAAAGATCTCCCAGCCTTTTTCGTAAATGCTTTACAGCATAACCCTTACGGCTGATAATCGTTTTCAGTTTTTCATTGGTTGCATCCGCAATTTCCTGAAGCGTCATATCTTCCAGTTCATTCCATATAAAAACCTGACGCTGATTTTCCGGTAGTTCATCCAGGGCATTCATAAGCTCTTCCCAAAACAATTCTTTAAATTGTTTCATTTCGGGGCCGCCATCTTTTATTGAAAATAGATCGGGGAACTCTTCGCCGGATTCATACTTTTCTGATAATATATCTTCAGCCAATAGGTCTTTCTTTTTACGATACCTGTCAGTAATCTTATTTCGGGCTACCCTGAAGAGCCAGCCGCTTATACTGTCTATCTCATTTATGTCAATGATGTTGCTATATTGGTACCAGATATCCTGTAATATGTCTTCTGCATCTTCATTGCTGCCAACCCTGCCGCGTATAAAATTCAACAGCTTGCTGCTATACTCCCTGACGATCGAAACAATATTATGCTGCCTGGCTTTTTGCATTGCAAAGTTCAAAATATCCCTTGTTTACTAACTGAAGACGGTTGTGCTACTATTTTACTCTAAAATACTGCTCCCTTTTATATAAACGGGTTTTGTCGCAGAATACTCCTGTTTTGCAGCTTTTAATGGTTTGCTTTCTGAGCCCATAAATAATTTTGAGCCATCAAATGATCAGCATCATTTGCTTCTTAAAAGCACAGGTTATGAAGAAGTTTTTAATTATATTTTTTTCAACTTTAGCCTTTGGGTTACATCAGATAAGCGCACAGGTAAGTATATTGCCCGGTTTACCGGAAAAGTGGTCTTTACAGGACTGTATTGATTATGCCAGGAAAAACAATATACAACTGAATACCCTGCGCTTAAGCAGCAACAATGCAGAACAGGATTTATTACAGGCTAAAGCAAACCGGCTGCCATCAGTATCAGCATCTCTATCACAAAACCTGGTAAATGGTAAGAAAACGGATGTAGTGGTAGGAGGTCTTCAGTCGCAGGCAAATTTTTCAGGGAATTATGGGGTAAATGCTTCCATGACTTTATATAATGGTGGATATATTAAAAACGATATCCTGGCCAAGCAGCTTTCTCTCCAGTCCTCCAATTTATCAGTAGAAGAAGCGCAAAACAATATTACACTGGATATAACCCAGTCTTTTCTTAATATATTACTGCAAAGTGAAACCATTACCTACCTGAAAGATGTGCTGGAAACATCACGCGCTCAGTTGGAGCAAGGGAAGCAAAGATTTGATGCAGGCTCAATCTCTAAAAAAGACCTTTTACAATTTGAATCTCAAACTGCCGGTGATGAATATAACCTGGTTAATGCAGAAAATAACTATAAACAGAATATTAATGCATTGAAACAAATACTGCAACTACCGACTAATTTTAATTTCCAGGTAGCTACCCCGGATATTGTTACTGTGAAGGAGATATCTCCCTCATTAGAGCAGGCACAGCAGACTGCATTGACCGAAAGGCCTGAAATTAAAAATAGCTCGCTTAATATTGATATTGCAAAGGCAAATCTGATGAAAGCCAGAGCTGGTACATTACCTTCCATAAGTCTGGGTGCCGGAATTGCAAGCGGATATGCCAATCTGAGTACAGACAATAAATATTTTACCCAGATAAACAACAACTTTTACCAGTCATTGGGACTTACAGTAAGCATACCAATTTACAGCAGGCGGGTGAACAAGACTAATATAGAAAAATCTAAAATAGCTATACAACAGGCTGAACTTGCACTTGCAGGGACAAAGACAACGCTAAACAGCCAGATAGAGCAGGCTTACATTAATATGAACAATGCCCAGGCACAATATGATGCTGCAGACAAACAATTAAAGACAGTACAGGAGAGCTATGATATTACCAATACCCAACTACAGTTGGGCGCTGTAAATATGGTAGACCTGCTGCAGCAGAAAAACTTATATGTGCAGGCAATGCAATCATATATACAGGCAAAATACAGTGCAGTGCTCTTCAATAAAATATATAATTTCTATACAGGAGTGCCCATATCATTTTAAACAAAATTATTAAACATAAAAAAGCTCACAATGAAAAAAAGAACCTGGATAATATTGATTGGGATAGTAGTTGCAGCCGGTATATTGATATGGTATATCAAATTCAGGGATAACGGTACCATGATTGTGCTGAAAACAGATTATCCCAGCACAGGTACATTAAGCAGTTCTGTAACGGCTACCGGTACTATACAGCCTGTTGATACAGTAGCAGTCGGTACACAGGTATCGGGTACTATTAAAAATGTATATGCAGACTTCAACTCTACTGTAAAGAAAGGACAGTTGCTGGCACAGTTGGACAAATCATTATTAGAGTCACAGGTGCAACAGATCACAGCAAACCTGCAGCAGGCAAAAGCCAATGCTGTTTACCAGAAAAGTAACTTTGAACGGCAAACCAAATTGTATAACGCCGGTGCAATAAGTAAAGCTGATTATGAAAATGCTTTGTATCAATACAGCTCTTCCAATGATAATGTAAATGCTATACTGGCGCAACTGTCTTCCGCCAAAAGAAATCTTTCATTTGCCGATATCTATTCTCCGATAGATGGAACGGTGCTTTCGAGAAGTGTTAGCGAGGGACAAACAGTAGCAGCAAGCTTCAGCACGCCTACCCTATTCAGCATTGCTAAAGATCTCACCAAAATGCAGGTACAAGCCTCGGTAGATGAAGCTGATATAGGCAACGTGGTCAAAGGTCAGCGGGTTATATTTACTGTAGATGCTTTCCCTGATGATAGTTTTGAAGGTACGGTTCAGGAGGTTAGACTTAAACCTACAACCTCAGCAAATGTTGTAAACTATACTACCATCATCAATGCCCCTAATGACAAGATGAAATTAAAACCGGGGATGACAGCTAATATTACTATTTATACTAAAGAAGTACCTAATGTTATGACAATTCCGGCAAGGGCATTGCAGTTCCAACCGGATTCAATACTAAGGAAATACTATCATATTGAGGAAGATGAACCCGCTGGAAATGGCAGGATGCAACAAAACGGGAAGTTTAAAAATATGCCGCATCCCGCTCCGGGAAACGACAGTATAACGCAAGCAGAAACTACTGCAACGGTATGGCTTAAAAAAGACAGCAACATAGTGGCTAAAAAAATTACTACAGGGATGAATGACGAAACAGAGGTACAAGTGTTATCGGGCCTCACTCTCAACGACGAAATAATTACCGGCTATCAGCAGATAGCTAAAAAGGAAGCTAATAAAACAAACGGGGCAAGTCCTTTTATGCCAAAGCGCCCGGGAGGTAATAACAAGAAAAATAATCCACCGCCACCAGGAGGATAGAGTACCGGTAGGTAATTAGTAAATAGAAATTTTATGAGTTGAGAGAAATGAAAAGTGAATCTGAAAGCTTTGAATTGTAACCTGAAATATAAAATTATGGCAAACCCAATACTTGATATGCAACATTTGAAAAGGGAATTTAAAATGGGAAGCGAAACTGTTCGTGCGTTGAAGGGTATTTCATTTTCAGTGAACCCCGGGGAGTTTGTGACAATAATGGGTAGCAGTGGCTCAGGCAAAACCACCCTGCTGAATATAGTGGGCTGCCTTGACCAGCCCACAGAAGGCGATTACCTGCTAGATGGGGTGAACGTGCGCTATCTTTCGCGCAATCAACTGGCGCGTCTGCGTAACAGGAAAATCGGGTTTGTGTTTCAATCGTATAACTTGCTGGCTCGTACATCAGCTCTGGAGAATGTTGAGCTGCCATTACTATATAATTCAGGCATTTCAGCAGACGTAAGAAAAGTGAAAGCTGTGAAGGCACTGGAAGCGGTAAAACTTTCAGACAGACTTGATCACCTGCCCAACCAGCTTTCGGGAGGACAGCAGCAACGTGTAGCTATAGCCCGTGCTTTGGTAAACGAACCGGTGATGATACTTGCCGATGAGGCAACGGGAAATCTCGATACAAGAACATCTTACGAGATTATGTCGTTACTGCAGGAGTTGAATACCCAGCAGGGAAAGACTATTGTGTTTGTAACCCATGAGCCGGATATTGCTGCCTTCAGCCAGCGTACTGTTACCTTGAAGGACGGCAGGGTTATAAAAGATGCTAAAAACGAAAATGTGCGCTCTGCCAGAGAAGCACTGGAAAATCTTCCGGTGAATGATGACTATTAAAACAAAACGAGATGAACATAATTAATCTTTTCAGAATAGCATGGAAAGCATTATTAAGAAATAAACTCAGGGCATTTCTTACTATGCTCGGAATCATCATCGGTGTTGCATCTGTTATCACCATGGTAGCTATTGGTGAAGGGTCAAAACAAAGTATCAGGAACCAATTGTCGGGTATGGGTTCTAATATGATCAATATCCGCCCCAGTAGCAATTTTACAGTAGGGGGTGGCGCAAGGTTAGGTGCATCTTCTTTGCAAACACTCAAGGTTGATGATGTGAATGCCATTAAAAATGATGCACATTTCATCACAGCCGTATCTCCCGGAGTTACTTCCAACGGACAAGTGATCAACGGGGCGCTAAACTGGCCTACTTCCATCCAGGGAGTAAGCCCCGACTATCTCTCTATCAGGGAGTGGGGATTAAAAGACGGTATAAACTTTACTGATGAAGATGTAAAAACGGCAGCTAAAGTGTGTCTGATAGGACAAACAATTGTTGAGAACGTATTTGTCAACGGAGAAAATCCAATAGGCAAAGTAATACGATTTGGTAAGATACCTTTAAAAGTGATTGGAATATTAACCGAAAAAGGAGAGAATACTTTCGGGCAGGATCAGGATGATGTTATTCTGGCGCCGTATACCACAGTGCAAAAAAGGATTCTGGCAGTACCGTATGTTCAAACAATTTATGCTTCAGCAGTAAATGAACAGAGTTCTGATACTGCGACAAAAGAGATTACTGCTATACTGCGTAAACAACATAAATTAAAAGCGACAGATGAAGATGATTTCAACATTCGTACTCAGGCAGAACTGATCAGTACTATCAGCTCCACAAGCGAATTGCTTACGGTATTGCTTGCTGCAATTGCTGGTATATCACTGGTAGTTGGCGGTATTGGTATTATGAATATCATGTATGTATCAGTAACTGAACGTACTAAAGAGATTGGTTTACGAATGTCTATCGGCGCAAGGGGTATTGATATATTATTACAATTTCTTGTTGAAGCCATTCTGATCAGCGTTACAGGCGGTATTATAGGTGTGATATTGGGAATTTCCGCCTCCCAGTTGGTAAATATGATTTTGCAATGGCCAATACTGATATCAGACTCGTCCATTCTCCTTTCCTTTTTAGTATGTGCTGTAACCGGTGTATTCTTTGGGTACTACCCGGCACAAAAAGCTTCAAAACTTGACCCAATTGAAGCATTGAGATATGAGTGATTTGAGATTTGAAATTGATCATTTGAAATGGATGATGAGTATAATTCTATAATTTTATTAAAGTGAATGTAATCTGGTTAAATAAAAAATGGGCAACTGTATTGCTGCATATACTGATATGGGTGGTCGTTTTCTCTCTACCATATCTTCTGATCAGGTATCCAGTAAATGAAAATCGTAAGGATCCGGACGATAATGGATTTTTTCTGATGAACAATTTAACAGGATTATTATGGGTCGCAATATTTTATCTTAACGCCAGGATACTTACGCCTTTGTTGCTTTATACAAAAAAATACATTTATTATATTTTAACTTTTGTTGTATTGTTTGGTGTGATAATGATTATCCATTATTTCCTCTTCACTCATCTGATCCATAACCGTCCCTTTATATTAAGACGATCCATAGGGGCCAATCTTTTTCCTTTCCTGCTGGCAATTGCAGTGAGTATTGTATACCGGATGATACTGGACAGAAATAAAACAGAAACGTTGTTGCGGCAAAGGCAGGCAGAGACTATGAAATCGGAACTTTCTTTCCTCCGATCACAGGTCAGTCCGCATTTCATGTTCAATGTTTTAAATAACATTCTGGCTCTTGCAAGGCTAAAAAGTGAACTGCTTGAACCTACCATTTTCAAACTATCTACCTTAATGCGCTATATGCTGTATGAAACTGATGAAGAAAAAGTATTACTGCAAAGAGAAATAGAATACCTGAATAGTTATATTGATTTGCAGAAACAGCGCATAGGAGGAAAAGTAAAATTATCAGTAAACATATCACCGGCAGAGAGCCATTATGAAATTGCACCAATGTTGCTTATTCCCTTTATTGAAAATGCTTTTAAACATGGCACTGTCCATATAAAAGATGCGCAGATTGATATTACAATGCAAGTAGTGAATGGAGAACTTAATTTTATTGTCAGTAACCGGTATGACGCACTTGATAGCAATGAACATAAAGACAAAACAGCGGGGATTGGACTCAATAATGTAGTACGCAGATTAAAGCTCCTGTATCCGAATAAACACAGCCTCCTTATTACAAAGGAAAACGACTGGTTTGTAGTAACCTTACAATTAAACTTGCAATAATGCTCAGATGTATAGCCGTAGATGATGAACCGCTCGCGCTGCAATTGCTGGAGGATTATATCAGCAAAGTACCTTATCTCCAGCTTATTGCTACCTGTAATGATGCATTTGAAGCCAACAAAATATTACAGGAAGAACAAGTGGATCTGGTGTTTATTGATATACAAATGCCGGGATTGACAGGGATACAATTTATCAAAAGCCTCTCCCAAAAACCGATGTTTATCCTGGTCACTGCTTATGAAAAGTTTGCCCTGGAAAGCTATGATCTGAATGTAGTTGACTATTTGCTTAAACCGGTTGAGTTGTCGCGCTTTATCCAGGCCTGTAACAAAGCAAATGATCTGTTCCAATTGAAAAATAAACAGCAGGCAGTTTCCCAGGATTATTTTTTTCTGAATGCTGATTACAGCCTGGTTAAAGTAATGTTCTCTGATATAATATGGGTGGAGGGGTTACGAGATTATATAAAAATTCACCTGGTTGCATCCGCTAAGCCAATTATAGCCCGGATGAGTATGAAAGCAATCGAAGATGAACTGCCCGGTTCAAAATTTATCCGGATTCATAAATCGTATATTGTTTCCATTGATCACATAACTTCAATAAAGAAAAACAGTGTGTTTATCAGAGACCTGGAATTACCTGTAGGAGAAATATATAAAGAGAATATTGGTTCTCTTACAGGTCGCAGACACTGAACTTGATTTACATTTGCCTAATAATATTCTGATATGCCTTCAAAAAACTGGGTGAAAAAACTTCTGCAAATTTTTTTACAGGGGTTAATTATTCTTGCGCCTATTGTCATTACAATTTGGGCGCTTACATCGTTATTCAATTTTGTAGATAGTATTTTGCCTGACATTGTTGAAAAAGTATTCCCCGAGTTTTCAAATTACAACCTTCCGGGGATGGGATTTGTAGTAGCAATACTTATTATTTTGCTGGTGGGTTATGTTTCCTCTTCATTTGTGGTAGGTAAGCTGGTAGAGTTGTTTGATAATGTGCTTCAAAAAACACCGGGTATAAAAATCATATATACCACAGTGAAAGATTTTTTTGAAGCTTTTGCCGGCAACAAAAGAAAGTTTGATAAAGCTGTGCTTGTTGCCATTGAATCGCCTGATATATGGAGGATTGGTTTTGTGACTCAGGATGAACTATCGGAATTTGGGTTGAACGACTATGTGGCGGTATATGTTCCTCAATCCTATGCATTTGCGGGACACTTGTATTTTGTAAAAAAAGAAAGGGTAAAACGAATCACCAATATTGGTTCTGCTGATGCCATGAAATTTGCAATTTCGGGGGGAGTTACCACTATTGATGATGAGGCGAATGAAAAACATCTGATAGTTAAGTAAGATCTACTGCAAAACAATTTTACCAGGTATTTGGAAATCTTTTTGTGAAATATTATCTGTATCTTTTCTTCCCTGTAACAAGATAAGATTACAATTGGCTAACTATGAAATATCCAAAACCTGTTCTTATTCTATTATTGCTGCTGTGTTACCGGCAAGTATTCAGCTGGGGATTTTACGCACACCAGGTGATCAATCACCAGGCCGTGTTTTCACTCCCGCCTTCAATGATTGTTTTTTATAAAGCCAATATTGATTTTATTACCACACATGCTGTTGATCCCGACAAGAGAAGATATATGATTGATGAAGAAGGCCCCCGCCATTTTATTGACCTCAATAGGTATGGCAACTATCCCTTTGATCTTTTACCCCGCAACTGGGATGCCGCAGTAGAAGTATATGGCGAAGACTCGCTACGGCGGCACGGTATTGTTCCCTGGTGGATCAATATCATGATGGCAAGACTCACCAATGCATTTCGCGAAAAAGATTATACTGCCATAATAAAACTGTCAACAGAGCTGGGGCATTATGTGGCAGATGCACATGTACCACTGCATACTCACAGCAACTATAACGGGCAACTTACAGGACAGAACGGTATTCACGGCTTTTGGGAAAGCAGGGTACCGGAATTACTTGCGGAAAAGAATTTCGACTATTTTGTGGGCAAGGCTGATTATATCCGCAATCCGCATCAGTTTGCCTGGAATATAGTACTGGAAAGCGCAAAAGCTGCAGATTCTGTTTTTAGTTTTGAAAAACTACTTACCCATCAATTCCGTGCCGATCAGAAATATGCCTACGAAGAAAGAAACGGGCAAATCATACGCCAGTATTCTTCTGCCTTTACTATTGCCTATAACAATATGCTCAATGGTATGGTAGAACGCAGAATGCGACAATCTATTCTAGCCATAGCTTCACTTTGGTACACAGCCTGGGTAAATGCGGGACAACCCATACTTGCAAACTATCAAAAAATTACATTCAACGCTTCAGATTCCACTGTTTTTGAAACACTTGACCGCAACTGGCAAAAGGGAAAGTTGATTGACAGAACTTGCGATAATTGATGTATATTTGCCTCCCTCAATGACCAGATTGCCAAACAGGTTGAGTTTATCAATTTTCAACGGAAAGAAATGATACATAACTTTAATGCAGGGCCCAGCATTTTGCCTGGGGAGGTATTTGAACAGGCAAGCCGGGCAATTCTGAACTTCAATGATACTGGTTTATCTATTTTGGAAATTGGTCACCGAACACCACTTTTTCAGGCAGTGCTTGATGAGGCCATAGCTACCGCAAAAGAATTAATGCAGTTGGACAACGATCATGAAGTGCTCTTCCTGCACGGTGGCGCAACCACACAGTTTTTTCAGGTGCCGATGAACCTTTTGGACGATAATGCTAAAGCCGCTTACCTCGAATGCGGGGTGTGGGGCAGCAAACCCATTAAGGAAGCTTCACTATTTGGAACAGTAGAGGTTGTTGCTTCTTCTAAAGACAAAAACTACAGCTATATCCCTAAGCATTTTCAAATTCCGGAAGATGCAGCATACTTTCATTATACAACCAATAATACGATTGAAGGCACTCAAATGCATTTTGTGCCGGAGACCAACGTACCCCTTGTGGCGGACATGAGTAGCGATATACTTAGCCGTTCGATGGATTTCAACCGTTTCACTCTTATTTATGCAGGTGCACAAAAAAATATTGGTGCTGCGGGTGTAAATATGGTAGTGGTAAACAAACATATTCTGGGCAAAGTAAAACGCCGTATCCCATCCATGATGGATTACAGGAAGCATATTGAAAACGGATCCATGCTGAATACTCCACCAGTTTTTGCTATATATGTTTGCATGCTTACCCTCCGTTGGTTGAAGAAACAGGGAGGAGTTGCTGCAATAGATAAAATAAATCATCAGAAAGCATCCCTTCTGTACGATACTATTGATAACATACCTGTTTTTAGACCTACGGTGGCAAAAGAAGACCGTAGTAATATGAATGTGGTATTTGTAATGGATAACCCCGATCTTGAAAAAGCATTTCTTGACCTGTGCAAGAAAGAAGGTATGGTAGGCGTAAAAGGCCATCGAAGTGTCGGGGGCTTCAGAGTTTCACTTTATAACGCCCTTCCATTGAGCAGCGTGCATGCGCTGACAGATGTCATGAAACATTTTGCATTACAACATGCATAACCCAGTCAGTAAAAATTATGGTCAATATAGCTCCTTTTAACGCCCTGCGCCCGCAGGCGCAATATGCCAGACAAGTTGCCGCTCCTCCTTATGATGTGTTGAACAGCAGGGAAGCCAAGGATGCCGCTGTTGGCAATCCTTATTCTTTTTTACATATTACAAAATCAGAAATAGATCTTCCTGAAGGCACCGATATACATTCAGAGGAGGTATATAAGAGAGCAAAAGACAATCTTGATGCTTTTATACAACGTGAAATACTGTTTACCGAAAGCAAGCCCTGTTACTATATCTATCGCCTGACGATGAATGGTAAAGCACAGACCGGATTGGTTTGTGTGTCGTCGCTCGATGATTATGATGAGGGCCTTATCAAAAAACATGAGTTTACCCGTCCGGAAAAAGAGCAGGACCGCATTGATCATATCACTGCAACAGGCGCCCAAACGGGGAATGTTTTCCTTGCATATAAAAATGTAGAGGCACTGGATTTGTTGATAGAAAAATGGACAACGGAAAAATCACCGGTGTACGATTTTGTAGCAGAGGATAACATCAGCCATACGATATGGGTAGTAACCGATGATAAAACTATTGCTGCCATTACCGATATATTCAAAGAGAAAGTTGGTGCTACTTATATTGCCGATGGGCATCACCGTGCTGCCAGCGCTGCCAAAGTAAGGTTGTCGGCTGCAGGTAATTCGGAAAGTGCCGCTTATTTCCTTACTACTTTATTCCCGGCTTCGCAACTGCATATCATGGATTATAACCGGGCAGTACATGACCTGAATGGATTGAGTAAATCAACCTTTCTAGAGAAAGTTGCCGGTTCATTCGATATAAAATCAAATGGGAAAAAGGCCGTTGCTCCGCAGCAACTTCATGAGTTTGGAATGTATATTGACAGGGAATGGTATATCCTAACCGCCAAACCAGGCACTTACACAGATGATCCTATTGGTGTGCTCGACGTTACCATCCTTCAAAATAATTTGCTTGACAATATCCTCGGTATACAGGATCCGCGTACAGACAAGCGTATAGATTTTATCGGTGGTATCAGAGGACTGAAAGAACTGGAAAAAAGAGTGGATGAAGGAGAAATGAAAGTGGCATTCAGTTTATACCCAGTCAGTATTCAGCAGTTATTCGACATTGCCGACAGTGGTAATGTAATGCCGCCCAAAAGCACCTGGTTTGAACCTAAGCTAAGGGATGGATTGCTGACACACTTGATATAAAGAAAATACAGAAAGGACTCCCAACCTTCCAGAGGTTGGAAGCCCTGTTGCCGATACGAACAAAACATTTCAAAAGCGGTTTGCGGCCCTCTGCGAATTATACAAGGGTTTATCGTTGGATGATTTTCACGCTTTTTGTAATTCTTCGCCACAACGTCTCCCCCACAGCCTTGTGCTTAGCCGGGACGTTGTGAATGGTGTATGATTGCCTCCATTGCATCAGCAGTGTACTTTACAGGCATCAGGCTAATTCATATCCTAATGTATAAATTATAGACGGCGAAGAAAAGCCTGCTTTAAACTGTGGCAGTCATCCGGCCGCCAATGAGATATTGTCTAAGTAGTCAATTACTAATGCCTCCCTGAGACCGCTTCACCACTTTGGCGGCACCTCTCACAATTAAGCGTTCTATACATGGCTCGCAGTGACGCAAAAGTGGTTTGCTGTTACAATCTTGCACTAAAGCAAAGTATACATTTACTCAGCTCCTTACCCGTCTTTGCGATCCCGCCAGCATCAAGATTTGAATTGGATAAATGTTGCGGCGGGAGAAGCAATCGCCACATTTGTCGCTGCTATTAGCTCAATGTCAATACCGCAATGACTGAGGCGCTGCTAATTGTTAACTTATAATGACATGCGACTGCGTTTTATTTTTGTAACTTCCGGTTTGTACACAAATGAGCTATATAATTCTCCAGGCATTATCTTTACCGGCATGAAATCATATATCACATTAATTGTTTCCCTATTTTTAGCCATTGCAGGTTTTACGCAGCAAAATCCTGATACCTTGCAGCAAACCGCCCGTGAATATATGCGTAAAGGTGACTGGGGGAATGCCATTGTGGTGTTTAACCGTGCCCTTCAATTGAAGCCCGGCGATATAGACCTGCTCAACGATTTGGCCTATACCTATTTTCTGCAGCGGGATTTTACGCATGCACTTGAAACGATAAAGCCCGTGGTGGCCGGTGACAAGGCCGATGTCCGCAGCTTCCAGATAGCAGGTACCGTATATCGCGCCATTGAAGAAATAAAAGAAGCTGATAAAATATATACAAAAGGATTGAAAAAGTTTCCGGAAAGCGGGGTGCTCTATAGCGAGTATGGAGAATTGTTATGGCAGAAAAAAAATTATAACGCCATCAGGCAATGGGAGAAAGGTATTGAAGAGGATCCTAATTATCCGGGTAACTATTATAATGCATGCCGCTATTACTATTTTACTACCGACAAAATATGGAGCCTGCTTTATGGTGAAATATTTGTTAATCTCGAAAGTTATACGGTACGTACTGCCGAAATAAAAAACATCCTCTACGATGGGTACAAAAAGCTATTTGCAGATGCTGACCTGGTAAAAGCGTATACCCCTAAAAAGAAAAATGAATTTGAACTTGACTTTCTGCGGGCAATGAATACTCAATCTTACCTTGCCGGTACCGGAATTAATCCGGCAAAACTGATTGAGATCAGAGCCGGGTTTATAAAAACATGGTTTGAGACCTATTCCAAACCGTTTCCATTCCGGTTATTTGAGTATCAAAAGCAACTTGTTTCACTCAGGATGTTCGATGCTTACAATCAATGGATATTCGGAGCTGCAATTAGCGCAACAGATTATCAGGAATGGATTAAAAGTAACAAAGAAGCCTATGATACATTTAGTCATTTTCAGCGTGGGAGGGTATTCAAATTGCCAAAAGCACAATATTATAGAAACTGGTAAAACTGAGTCAAACTTGAAAAGTGAGATGTGAAAACTTCACCTCCATTCTTTCACTTTTATAACCACATACTCTCATAATTTTACTGCCTTAGCAGTAGGTTATTTTTCAGTAATTCGTTAACTTGAAAACTACAGAAATACAAAACAACAATTGCCATGACCCAACCCACAAGATTATTTGATTGCCTCGATTACCAGTTAGAAAAATTTCCTAAAAACGATATGCTTGTCGCTAAAGAAAATGGCGCATGGCGGGCCTACAGTACACAAGAAATAAAAGACAGCTCTCTGCGACTTGCTGCAGGTCTGCATGCGCTTGGTGTTTCGGGAAATGATATGACTACCGAGAAAAGAGATAAGATTGCCATTATTTCCAATAACCGGCCCGAATGGCTGATTACTGACCTTGCAGTGCAGCAGACCGGTGCTATTCTTGTACCTATTTATCCTACCACTAACCCGCTGGAAATAGAATTTATCTTCAACGATGCGGAAGTGAAATATGTGTTTGTAAGCAGCGAAGAATTGTATCAGAAAGTTAAAAACTTACTGCCTTCTATACCAAGTCTCAAAGGGATTTATAGTTTTAATACCATTGAAAATGTAAGCCACTGGAGTTCAATTTCCGCATTTGCTAATGAGACACATCTTGCGGCGGTAGAAGTTGTAAAAACGGGTATTCGGAAAGACGATCTGGCAACAATTATATATACCTCAGGTACTACAGGTAAACCCAAAGGCGTGATGCTGAGTCATAATAATATTGTTCAAAATGTATTTTTCTCCAAAGAAAGTTTCCCTTTTGATGATCAGCCAACATATAAAGCGTTGAGTTTTTTACCCCTCAACCATATTTTTGAAAAAACGGTAAGTTATATTTATATGTTCAGCGGTATAGGCATTTATTATGCTGAAAGCCTGGAGACTATCGGCGCCAACCTGCAGGAAGTAAAACCAGATGTATTTACCACGGTGCCCCGCCTGCTCGAAAAAGTGTATGAGCGTATTGTAGGCAAAGGTGCTGAACTGAAAGGTATCAAACGCCAGCTTTTTTTCTGGGCGGTTAACCTGGGTAAGAAATATGACAACCTGATTGACGGAGGTTTTTTGTATAATCTACAATTATCTGTTGCCAATAAACTTATTTTCAGTAAATGGCGAGAAGCATTAGGGGGCAATATCAAATATATCATCACAGGCGGAGCAGCCTGCCAGGAGCGTTTGATCCGGATATTCAACGCAGCCAAAATCCCTTTATATGAAGGGTATGGCCCAACTGAAAATTCACCCGTTATTGCCGTAAACCGACGAGGTGCGGGTGGAACAAAATTTGGGACGGTAGGCCCTGTTATCAAAGGAGTTGATTTAAAGATTATGGATGACGGTGAAATATGTGTAAAAGGACCCTCCATGATGGTGGGCTATTATAAACGGCCTGACCTCACATCTGAAGCCATTATTGACGGATGGTTGCATACAGGAGATATAGGTATACTGGAAGACAATAAATTTTTGCGGATTACTGATCGAAAAAAAGAACTTTTTAAAACAAGCGGGGGTAAATATGTTGCCCCGTCTGCTATTGAAAACAAATTAAAAGAATCCCGGTTTATAGAACAGGTGTTAGTCACCGGTGCGGGAGAAAAATTTGTTGGTGCATTGATTGTGCCCTCCTTTACCAATTTGAAAGACTGGTGTCAGAAAAATGAAATCCTTTTTGAATCGAATGAAAGCGCTATAAGAGATCCCAAAGTATTAGCTTATTACAAAGAAATAGTAGAAACAATGAACCAGTTTTTTAATCATGTGGAACAAATAAAAAGATTTGAATTACTACCCCGTGAATGGACAATAGAATCTGGTGAAATTACTCCTAAAATGAGCCTCAAACGGAAAGTGATTATGGAAAAATACAGAGATGCGGTAGA
>JAFDXG010000167.1 GCA_018268105.1 Bacteroidota bacterium
AAAAATAGCTGAAGTGTCAGATATTTTAGGCTACTCCGATCCAACAGCATTTCGTAAAGCTTTCAAGTCGTGGACCAACACAGTGCCCCGTACTATCAGAAAGAGTGCAACCCGGTAAGAGGAAACTAAGCGTAAATCTCCGGAGCATCTGATGATTCCAGCCGGTCTTAAATCTGGTATTTGTATGGCTCAATAACGGTAAGACTTCTAAAGCAGCATAAGAACGAAATGATTTTTAAATACAAAGCTGTCTGCTGTTTACTTCGATGATTGAAATATTTTTCAGAAATTATTTTGCCAAAATTATTCATCCCTTATCTTTGCACTCCCTTAGCAAAAGCACGGGGATGATAAGTTCTTCAGAGATAATGGGAGCATAGCTCAGTTGGTTCAGAGCATCTGCCTTACAAGCAGAGGGTCCGCGGTTCGAGCCCGTGTGCTCCCACACTAAAAAACGGTTTTGATTTTTATTAATCAAAACCGTTTTTTATGCAAAAATTTTTTTAGTCTACCTCTTAATAGTTATGGGAATATTCCTAATTCAGAGTAGCTGGTTCCCACTTTATTTATAGCCACTACGTAGGCGGCAGTACGCATGTCGGGTATGGCAGGGTTCTTTTTCCAAACGTCAATAATTTCTCTTGTTGCTCCTATCATCGTTTCTTCAAGCCCGCTATATACCAGGTCGGCTTCATCAGCGCCATGCATGATAAACTGCCTTTCAGCAGCATGCACCTGTTTTCCGGTGAGCTTTTCCATCTGCTCAAGGATAATACTGTTCTGGTTTTCGGTAAATCTTTTTTCCATACGGCCGTAGCGTACATGACTCAGGTTTTTTAACCATTCAAAATAACTTACCGTAACCCCACCTGCATTGAGGTACATATCCGGTACAACCAGTACTCCTTTCTTTATGAAAATTTCATCAGCATCCGGAGTGAGTGGACCATTGGCTGCTTCGCCAATTATTTTCGCTTTAATACGTGTTGCATTTTGCCCGTTAATCACATTTTCGAGCGCAGCAGGTATCAGTATATCACATTCTCTCTCGAGCGCCTCTGCAGAATGTAAAATATTTTCAGCCCCGGGGAAATTAAGTATAGTACCTGTTTTTTTTCTGTGCTGAAATACTTCTTCTTCATTTAGTCCGTTTGGGTTGTAAATAGCTCCTTCAAATTCGGCAAGTCCAATGACAATTGCACCTCCTTCCCTGAAAAATTTTGCAGCATGATAGCCCACGTTACCTAGCCCCTGCACAATTACTTTTTTCCCTTTTATACCTATTTCCAGCCCCGCTTTTTGCATAAGGTCGGGCATGGTGCATATTTCCTTAATACCATAAAATACACCAAGACCTGTTGCTTCTCTGCGGCCTCTTACTCCGCCCTGACTCACCGGTTTTCCTGTAACACATCCTAATCCGTCTATTTCACCGGGGCGCATACTCATATAGGTATCCATAATCCACGACATTTCTCTCTCCCCTGTTCCGTAATCCGGTGCAGGTACATCAGTCCCCGGTCCAATAAAGTTTTTTTTGATGAGTTCGTGCGTATATCTCCGTGTTATTTTTTCCAACTCATAAGGAGTATATTTCTTTGGATCAATATTAATACCCCCTTTAGCACCGCCAAACGGAACGTTCACGATTGCACATTTATATGTCATCAGCGCTGCCAGAGCCATTACTTCATCAAGATTTACACTAGTAGCAAACCTTATCCCGCCTTTGCAGGGTGTTTTATGATGTGAATGCTGCACCCGGTACGCTTTTATAACTTCAATCTTATCGCCTATTCTTACCGGAAAGAACATGCGGTACACTGAATTGCACTGTTTAATCTGTTCGAGTATTCCAGGATCCCAGGAGGTAAATTTTGCCGCTTTATCAAAACTTGCTGAAACAGCATCGAAGAAACTATATTCCTTTTGTGTAGACATACAGCAATGTTTTTATTAAGGTTCAATCGTTAATACAAAAACTGAGAAGCAAAGTTATTATTGTTTTTGTCTTTCTCTTTCGAGCCGGGTTAATTTCCTGTCAATATTTGCCAAAAAAAGAAAAAGACCTGCAAGTACTACTGCAATAACTACTACCACTACATATATTTTCCCATTGCTGCGCATACCGTCTGCCATTTCTACTTTTTCCTGGGCAAATAAATTTGAAACAGACCCCAAATAAAAAACAAATAAAAGAATCTTCTTAAAAATGGACTTAAACATGTAATAGATTTTTATCGGTAATGAGTCGCAGCCTGATGATTAGTGTGGTGATCCAAACGCCAAGCAATGTAAATCCCGGAACAGCTCCAAGCCAGAAAATAATACGCATTCTGGCATCCATATCCCTCGGATCAGCACCCGGGTTACCGGCGCCACCCGGATGAAGCGATTCAACGAGCCGGGGTACTATCCATAAAGCAGGGAATAACATGGCAAATGCAAAAATATTATACACCGCCCCTACCCTTGCACGTTTGTCAATATCAGTAATTGAATTTCTTAAAACAAAAAATGCAGCATATATCAGCAATGCCATTGCTGCACCAAGTTGCTTAATATCGTTACTCCATGGTTTACCCCAGGTATATTTTGCCCAGATAGCACCTGTAATCAAACCCAGTACACCATATACTGTGCCCGTAGTAGCAAATGCAGTAGCATAAATGTCATTCGTTAAATCGGGTTTGCGAAGATATTTTATGGCATAAATAACGGAACAGGTAAACATAATCATCATTCCAAACCATAATGGTACATGGAAATAAATGTTCCTTATTGTTTCGTTTAAAATTTTTTTGTGGGGAACATCAAGTAGTAATCCTCCAACCAGGGTATATAAAAGTAAGACTGAACAAAGTATCTTCCACCAGGATTTTCTCATCCTTTTTAAAATATTAATGCAGCAAACCTACATCAATTTGACGAATACGCAATAATGTTTAGTCCTTCCACAAAAACGGAAAGAGAATAATTGCCATAAGAATTACTAATATATCCAATCCTCCAAGCAACCACATCATATCTGATAATGCTTCTCCTTTAAAGGCTTCACCTAATCCTGCTTTGGATACCCGCATTAGCAACAGCAACTGTGGAATGATGACAGGAAATCCCATGATAGCCATCAGGGATGCCTGCTGCTGGGCTTTGGCTGCAATTGCTGCCAGCATGGTAAATACGAGGCTAAGGCTTACTGAACCAAGACATACTATGGCTACAAATTGTCCGAACCGGATTACAGGGCTCCCCAGCATAATATTAAACAATAGCAGGCTCACCAGGCTCATCAGCAGCATGATGATTGCATTATAAATCAATTTAGCAATAATGAACTGCACCGGGCCTGCAACAGAATAAAAATATAACATTCGTCCCCTGCTTTCCTGCAAAAAACTTTTTGCAACAGCATTTACACAAATAAATAGTTGAATTATCCAGAATAAACCATTCCAAATATTACTGTCGGGTTGCTGAAGGGAAAGATATAATACAAAAACAGTAGATGCAATATACAGCAACACCCCGTAAAATGTATATTGTTGTCTTAATTCCAGCAGCAGGTCTTTTTTCAATAAAGTATAAATATGTTTTGGGGCATTCATGTTTTAATATTGAGATATCGCTATAAAAATGAATTTTAATAAGTCATATAAAAATGGTTACACCAGTAGCTCCCGGCTTTTAAGTATTTAACTGATAACAATACCGGCAACGGGGTTCATATAAATCTCTTTCGCCAAGCATCACCTGTACATCGTGTGGTGTTTTCCGGTATGAAAAGCTGGCTATATTGCCACATTTCACACAGATGGCATGGAGTTTAGTAATATAATCGGCAATCGCCAGTAAATCGGGCATGGGACCAAAGGGGTTACCCTGATAGTCCATGTCCAGACCCGCCACTATTACCCTTATACCACGCAGGGCAAGTTGATTACATACCGTTAAAATTTTTGAATCAAAAAACTGAGCCTCGTCAATACCTACAACATCCACATCACTGCTTAAAAACAGGATATCTTCTGAACGTTCGACAGGTGTAGATAAAATGGAATTATCATCATGCGAAACGATTTCCCGCTCCCGGTATCTTTTATCAATGGAAGGTTTAAAAATTTCCACTTTCATATTAGCTATACGGGCTCGTTTCAACCTTCGTATCAATTCTTCCGTTTTGCCACTGAACATGGAGCCGCAGATTACTTCGATCCAGCCCCTTCGATCTCCCTGTATATGTGGTTCTATAAACATTTGTGATTTTTTTATGGCAAGGTGTTTGTAACTTCACCCCAATAAATTACACTCAATATTAAATTTTAAGACGCTCAAAAATACCATATTCGGATGGAACGTATCGGCCTTTTAATACATAAATTAGAAGAATTACATCAGCAAGCCGCTTCACCCGATCAGTTGCTTCATGTGCTTCAAATGTTGCAAACCGAAATATTCCTGTTAAAACAGCAGCAAACCGGTACCGGTATCCGCAGAAAAATTGCTGTAGTTATGCCTGCAGGAATAACTACAGACATAAATATTAATTCAGAAATAACTGCCGAAAACGCAAAAACAGATTTATCTCTTAAAAATGAAGAACCAGAACCAGTAACATTTCAACAGCAAAAAACACCAGCAGGTATTGAGGAACTACAGTTAGTACCCCGTGCTTTTAATGTGCTGGAAGAAGTACCGACTCTCTCCCATCAGCCGCATGTTCAGGAACTCAATGATGTAATAGGTAAATTGAGCGAATCATTAAATGATAAATTATCAGAGAAAAAAACTGAGCTGGCTGAAAAATTAAAAGAAGAACCCCTGAAGGATATTAAAAAAGCTATTGGACTGAATGACAGATTTATGTTCATCAGCGAATTATTTCGCGGTGATGAAGCTATGTACGAAAGATCACTTAAAACCATCAATCATTTTTCCATTTATCCAGAAGCGGAATTTTGGATTCAGCGTGAGTTGAAACTGAAATTAGGCTGGAAAGAAGACCATCCTTTTGTAAAACAGTTTGATCAATTGGTGAGAAGGCGGTTTTTATAGATATACGATAAGATATGCTCAGTGGCACCGGCATTTTCATGTACATATTGCTTTGCAGCTTCGCCCTTTTGATGTAATAATTCAGTTTCATTCCATAATTTATTAAGATTTTCCTCAAGTTCCAGGGCATTTTCCACACTGATTGCTCCTCCTGCTGCTTCCATATCTACCGCTTCATAATGATCATCATACACCGGACCAAAAAATACAGGTTTGCCATACACTGCTGCTTCAAGTATATTGTGAAGCCCATCCTCTCCAAAACCACCACCCACATAAGTGATATCTGCATAGTGATACAATCTGGACAACATACCGATATTGTCAATGATCAATGTATTGATATCCTCAGGTAAATGATCTTTATTATCCTTTGCAACCAGCTCTGAATATAAAATAGAATGTGGAAATTCTTTTTGTAAATCGCGGATATTTTCAATGTCTGTCTCGTGCGGGGCAATAATGAAGTGGGTATCCTTATTCACCCGGACATAATGCATCAATTCTTCTTCATCTTCCGTCCAGGTACTGCCAGCAACTAATACCCGGTGGTTTTTGCAAAATGCTTCAACAGGCAAAATAGGTTCAAACCGGTTTGCAATTTCAATAACCCGGTCAAACCGGGTATCTCCTGATACGCTTACCCTGTCTGCATAACCCATATTCCTGAATAAAACTGCAGTAGCTTCTGTCTGTACAAAAAAGTGGGTAAATGCGTTATATAATTTTCTTCGGTATGCATTATAAAATCCTGCGAAATATGAAGGATCTTTCAACAGCCCGGAAACAAGCAGTAATGAGATATTTCTCCGTTTTAATTCATTTAAAAAATACATCCAGAACTCATACCTGATCCATAATACAAGAGTAGGTTTAAGTATATCAATAAATCGTTTTGCATTGGAAGCTGTATCTAACGGAAGGTAGCAAACAATATCTGCAAGCTGATAATCTTTACGAATCTCATATCCCGATGGGGAGAAAAAGCTAACAATTATCATAGCCCGGGGATATTTCTCTTTAAGTTTTTCAAGAACCGGGCGCCCTTGTTCAAATTCACCAAGAGAAGCACAATGCATCCATATTCGCTGATCATACTTATCATTAGGGAGTTGAGAAATATGGTCTGAAAGCTTTTGAAACAATCCCCGCCTTCCTTTTATCCATAATTGGGCCTTGGGATTCCAAATAGCAGCCAGCCTGATTGCAATGGCATACAGCGCAATAAAGCAATTGTAGAATATGGTTACCACTAGCAAAAGAATTAAAATATGTTACAAAACTAATGCGTATTACTCATCCAAGACATATTTTACTATTTTTGCAGCCATTTAAAATAATACCCCCACTTATGACACCAATTCAGATGGTTGATCTTAAAAAGCAATATCTCCAAATAAAGCCTGAAATTGATGCTGCCGTTCAGGGTGTGTTGGACAGTTGTGCTTTTATTAATGGTAAGCCCGTTCAGGACTTTGCTGGTCACCTTTCACAATATCTTGGCGTAAAACATGTAATACCCTGCGCTAATGGAACCGATGCTTTGCAAATTGCCCTTATGGCACTCGGTTTACAACCTGGAGACGAAGTGATTACTCCTTCATTTACTTATATAGCCACTACAGAAGTAATTGCATTACTTAAACTGAAGCCAGTGTTTGTGGAAGTAGATCAGCAAACTTTTTGTATAGCTCCTGATGCAATTGAAAAAGCAATTACCCCAAGAACAAAAGCTATAGTTCCGGTTCACCTCTATGGCCAGGCCGCAAATATGGAGGCTATTATGAACCTCGCAAAAAAACATAATCTTTATGTAGTGGAAGATAATGCACAGGCGATAGGCTCTGATTTTACCTTTTCGAATGGCGAGAAGAAAAAGACTGGTACTATTGGTACTATTGGCTGCACCTCATTCTTTCCATCTAAAAATCTCGGGTGTTATGGAGACGGGGGCGCCATATTTACTAACGATGACCATCTTGCTGCCCAGCTAAAAATGATTGCTAATCATGGGCAGCGTGTAAAGTATTATCATGATGTTGTTGGATGTAACTCCAGGCTGGATACCATACAGGCCGCTATCCTCGATATTAAATTGAAAAAACTTGACGATTATATTGGGGCAAGACAAAAAGTTGCAGACTTTTATAATAAAGCTTTTGCCGGGCACCCTAATATAACCACACCATTTACAGCCGGCTACACCACACATGTGTTTCATCAATATACTTTAATCCTTAACGATGCAGACCGTGATGCATTGCATAATTTTCTTGCTGCTGCAGGAGTGCCTTCCATGATATACTATCCTGTTCCTGCCCACCGGCAAAAAATGTTTGATTCTTTTGAAGGAGATTCATACCAGTTGCCGGTAACCGACTGGCTTACAGAAAGGGTAATATCACTTCCCATTCATACAGAAATGGAAGCCGAACAGCTTACCCTGATTACAACCAAAGTACTTGAATTTTTTAAACACTAATTTAAATTACAGATGAAAATAGCAGTAGTAGGTACCGGTTATGTGGGATTAGTAACAGGAACCTGTTTTGCAGAAACAGGCAATACCGTTACTTGTATTGATATAGATGAAAATAAAGTAAACAAGCTGTCAAAAGGAGAAATAACTATTTATGAACCGGGGCTTGAAAAAATTTTCTTACGCAACCTGAAAGAAGAACGTCTTAGTTTCACAACCGACCTGGCTAAAGGTGTGGAAAATGCGAAGGTGATTTTCCTGGCATTACCTACCCCTCCCGGCGAAGATGGGTCAGCCGATTTGAAATATGTACTGGGAGTAGCTGCAGACCTGGGTAAAATAATTCAACCCGGACAATATAAAGTGATTGTAGACAAAAGTACTGTTCCGGTTGGTACCGGCGAAAAAGTAGAAGAGGCAATTATAGAAAGTTCAAAGGCGGCTTTGGGTGATGGTCAGGATTTAAAATCATTAGGGGCATTTGATGTAGTCTCTAATCCTGAATTTTTGAGAGAAGGAGTAGCTGTTGATGACTTTATGAAACCGGACAGGGTAGTGATTGGAGCCAGCTCAGAAAAAGCAAGGAAAATAATGAATGACCTGTATGCTCCTTTTGTACGTCAGGGTAATCCGGTTATTTTTATGGATTTGCGATCGGCCGAGTTAACAAAATATGCTGCCAATTCTTTTCTGGCCACTAAAATATCATTTATGAATGAAATAGCCCAGTTGTGCGAAAGGCTGGGTGCGGATGTAGATATGGTAAGAAGAGGTATAGGAAGTGATGATAGGATTGGTAAACGTTTTCTTTTTCCGGGTATTGGATATGGGGGTAGCTGTTTCCCTAAAGATGTGCAGGCATTGGTTAAAAGCTCAGGTGAGGTTGATTACGATTTCAGGATTTTAAATGCTGTGATGGATGTGAATGAAAAACAAAAACTGCATCTTTTTCATAAAATATCCAACTATTATGGTGGTGAGCTTACAGGAAAGCATTTTGCTCTTTGGGGACTTGCTTTCAAACCGAACACAGATGATATCAGGGAAGCCCCGGCACTGTATATAATAGAGGCATTAGTACAGTCTGGAGCAACTGTAACTGCTTACGATCCGGAAGCAATGACGAATGTAAAACGACTGATAGGCGACAAAATCAGTTATGCAGAAAACCAATACGAATGCCTCAATAATGCGGATGCATTGATTATAGCTACGGAATGGAATGAATTTCGCACCCCTGATTTTTTGAAAATCGTTCGCAACTTAAAGAAGAAAATAATTTTTGATGGCCGCAATTTATTTGATGTAATTGCGATACAAGAACTTGGATTTTATTACGAAAGTATTGGCCGGCCAACTTTGAATTCCGTTAAATAAAAATATACATGAAAAAAAGGGTATTAATAACAGGCGCCGCCGGATTTCTTGGTTCGCACCTCTGTAATAGATTTATAAAAGATGGTTACCATGTAATTGGTATGGACAACCTGATTACCGGTGACTTAAAAAATATTGAGAACCTCTTTCCTTTAGAAGATTTTGAATTTTATCATCACGACGTTTCAAAATATATTCATATACCCGGAGAACTTGACTATATACTTCATTTTGCGTCTCCTGCCAGCCCGATAGATTATTTAAAAATTCCTATACAGACATTAAAGGTGGGTTCTCTTGGTACACATAATTGCCTCGGTCTTGCAAAAGCCAAGAAAGCCCGAATATTAGTCGCTTCAACTTCAGAAGTATATGGAGACCCTTTGGTGCATCCCCAGACTGAAGATTATTGGGGAAATGTAAATCCTGTAGGACCAAGGGGAGTTTATGATGAGGCAAAACGTTTTCAGGAAGCTATCACTATGGCATATCACACTTTTCACGGAGTGGAAACGAGGATTGTGAGAATATTCAACACCTACGGGCCACGTATGAGGCTGAATGATGGCCGTGCTCTTCCTGCATTCATAGGACAGGCGTTGCGGGGTGAAGACCTTACAGTATTTGGAGATGGATCTCAAACGCGTTCATTTTGCTTTGTAGATGATCTTGTAGAGGGAATATGCAGGTTATTGTACAGTGATCATGAACAGCCTGTAAATATTGGTAATCCAGATGAGATAAGTTTGAAAGATTTTGCAGAAGAAATTATTAAACTTACTGGTACCAATCAAAAAATTGTTTTCAAACCTTTGCCTACCGACGACCCTAAACAACGTCAGCCGGATATTACAAAGGCAAAGAAAATTCTAGGTTGGGAACCGAAAGTAAACAGGAGTGAAGGCTTAAAAATCACTTACGAATATTTCAAATCTCTGCCCAATGAAGAGCTGTATAAACAACCGAAGGAGTTTAAAAAATAACCACTATGTTAATTTACCAGGATATTATTGACAAAAAAACAAAACTGGCTGTTATTGGATTAGGCTATGTAGGATTACCCATTGCCTTAGAGTTTGCCAAAAAGGTAAGTGTAATCGGTTTCGATATCAATGCTAAACGCATCGAAATGATGAGAAAAGGCATTGACCCGAGTAATGAGTTAACATCATCGGATTTTGAAAATTCAGATATTATTTTTACAAACTCCCTGGATGAATTAAAGGAAGCAAAATTTTTTATTGTTGCAGTACCTACTCCTGTAGATGAACATAATGTCCCGGATCTAATACCTGTTACCAAAGCATCTGAAACAATAGGTAAAGTCATTAAGAAAGGTGACTATGTTGTATTTGAATCCACAGTATACCCCGGCTGTACCGAAGAAGATTGCCTGCCAATAATTGAAAAGCTTAGCGGATTAAAAGTAAATTCCGACTTTAAGCTTGGCTATTCTCCCGAACGTATTAATCCCGGCGATAAAGAACATACATTAACCCGGATTATAAAAGTAGTATCTGGCTCAGATGCTGTGGCTGCTGATGAAATTGCAAAGACCTATGAAATTGTTGTAAAAGCCGGCATCCACAGAGCATCAAGTATAAAAGTGGCTGAGGCAGCAAAGATTATAGAAAACACACAAAGAGACCTGAATATTGCCCTTATGAATGAGTTGTCAATCATATTCGACATGATTGGTATAAATACTTATGAGGTGTTGGAAGCGGCTGGAACAAAATGGAATTTTTTGAAATTTCAACCAGGTCTTGTTGGCGGACATTGTATTGGAGTGGACCCTTATTACCTCACCTATAAATCGAGTGAACTTGGTTACGAATCGAGAGTTATTCTTGCCGGAAGAGTCATTAATGATGAAATGCCATTATATGTAGCTAAAAAAGTAGTTCAGCATATCATTAAGAATGCAAAAGATGCAATGGGAGCAAGAGTGCTGGTGATGGGTGCAACTTTTAAAGAGAATGTGAGTGATATACGAAACTCCAAGATTATTGATATGATCAAAGAGTTAAGGGCTTTTTCTTTAAATGTAGATATAGTTGACCCATATGCTGATTGCATTGAACTTCAGCACGAATATGGGTTTCCGCTTTCACCTGCGATTGGGAAAAACTATGATGCAGTTATCTTAGGTGTTCCGCATAATGAATATAAGAACCTGACTGAAGAATATCTCCTTGAAATTACTAATGCGAATGCTATTTTTGCAGACCTCAAGGGATTATACCGCAATAAATTTAAAAAACTGAGCTATTGGAGCCTATAATATCAGAATTTGATAAAACGATAGGAATAACTGGTGGAGCAGGATTCATCGGTTCTCATGTAGTAAGGCTTTTTGTTAAGAAATATCCCCAATACAGAATTGTCAATATAGATGCACTTACTTATGCAGGCAATCTTGAAAATACAAAGGATATTGAATCCTATCCTAATTATATTTTCGAGCGTGCTGATATATGTGATGAAGAAAAAATCAACGGACTATTTACCCGTTACGGCTTTAATGCTATAATACATCTTGCTGCAGAAAGTCATGTAGATCGTTCTATAATGGATCCGCTTGCTTTCGTAAAAACGAATGTGTTGGGAACAGGTATCTTACTAAATGCCTGTCGCAGGCACTGGCAACCTGATGTTGCAAATAAACTTTTCTATCATGTTTCCACAGACGAAGTATATGGTTCCCTGGGGACAACCGGTTTTTTTACAGAAGAAACACCTTATGATCCCCGTTCCCCATACTCAGCCTCCAAAGCATCTTCAGATCACCTGGTAATGGCTTACCATCACACTTATAGGCTGCCGGTTGTCATGTCAAACTGTTCTAATAATTACGGGTCACATCATTTCCCTGAAAAGCTGATCCCTCTAATGATTAATAATATTATCAACCGAAAACCTTTACCTGTATACGGCAAAGGAGAGAATGTAAGAGACTGGCTTTGGGTAGAAGATCATGCAATTGCTATAGATACAATTTTTCATAAAGGAAAAGTTGGAGAGAAGTACAACGTAGGTGGGTTTAATGAATGGAAAAATATAGACCTGGTGTATTTACTTTGCAGGATTATGGATCAGAAACTGAATCGTACGGTTGGTGAATCGGAAAAGTTAATTACATTTGTAAAAGATCGCGCAGGACATGATCTGCGTTACGCTATAGATGCCACCAAAATAAATCAAATACTGGGTTGGAAGCCTTCCCTTCAATTTGAAGAAGGTCTAGCCAAAACAGTAGACTGGTATTTGGAAAACCAGGAGTGGGTGAATCATGTGACTTCAGGTCAATACCAGCAATATTATACGGAACAGTACAACAAACGGTAATTGTTTATTAACGCCTTTTGACATTTACGTGATGTCAGATATAGTATAACAACTTATTCAAATGCCTTTTATAAAATCTGATATTCCTGACCTTATAATTTTCAAACCGGTTATTTTTGAAGATTCGAGAGGTTGTTTTTTTGAAACCTACAACCATACAGTCTTTGCAGGTGAAGGGTTGAATTACACCTGGGTGCAGGATAACCAGTCTACTTCCAGATATGGGGTAGTTAGAGGGTTGCATTTCCAAAACCCTCCGCATGCACAAGCTAAGCTGGTAAGAGTATTATCTGGTAAAATTTGGGATGTAGCTGTTGATATTCGCAAAAACTCATCGAGCTTTGGAAAGTATTTTGGCATAGAACTTTCTGCTGAAAATAAACTTCAGTTACTTATTCCAGAGGGTTTTGCACATGGATTTTCGGTATTGAGTGCAGAGGCTACGGTGTTATACAAATGCAATAAGCTTTATAACAAAGAGTCGGAAAGAGGAATAATATACAATGATCCCTTATTGAATATAGACTGGAAACTGCAATTGAAAGACATGATACTCTCCGAAAAAGATCAGAAAAATCCCTTACTTTCAGCTTGCAACAATTTATTTGAATACTGAAGTGAATACATCAATGCCAGCCCGGCATATACTAATAACCGGTTCAACAGGTCAATTAGGAAACTCATTGAAACAAATTGAGCATTTATTTCCCGGCTATGAATTTGTATATACTTCCCGGGAAAATTTTCCGCTTGATAATGCAGAGAAAATGCAGGACATATTTGCATCTGTGCAACCGGACTATTGTATTAATTGCGCAGCATATACGGCTGTAGACAAAGCGGAATTGGAAAAGGAACTTGCTTTTAAGATAAATGCAGAAGCCGTTGGTAATATTGCAAAACTCAGCCACATCTATCACTGTCACCTCATACATATTTCAACCGATTATGTTTTTAACGGTAACTCTGATATTGCATATACTGAGGAGGATTTGACAAGTCCTGTCAATGTATATGGCGCATCAAAAGCTGAAGGAGAAAAATTGGCTTTGATTCACCATCCTGATACCATCATTATACGCACCTCGTGGGTGTTTAGTGAGTCTGGAAAGAATTTTGTAAAAACAATGATCAGTCTTATGCATTCCAGGGAAGAGATAAATGTTGTAAATGATCAGCAGGGCTCTCCTACTTATGCACCTGATTTGGCTGCCGCCATTATGAAAATTATTTCCAGTGATTGCTGGTTGCCAGGGATATACCATTTTTGCAATTCAGGTAAGACTACCTGGTTTGAATTTGCAAATGCTATTAAAGAAATGATCTCAACCCATTGCAGGATTAACCCCATCCCATCTTCCGCCTACCCAACCCCGGCACTGAGACCAAAAAATTCTTTACTAAATACAACTAAAGTCCGCAACTCCTATAATTTGCAAATAAGAGACTGGAAAATAGCGCTTCAGGAATGTATTATAAAGTTACAGACCGGCTAAAAACTGGTTATTGATATATTGAGCAACTGCAAACATATCCTGGGTTTCATTATAAACTGCTAACTGGCGGTCGGCGCCAGTACCACGCTCAATTATTTTTTGCACATTTGAGAGACGGTGCCTTGATCCCAGTGGGTCTACTACATCGTCTACAAAATCCAGGAGTTCGTATATAAGCACACGGGTATTTACTTCTTCTTCTTTTCCAAAGTCTATCAGGTGACCATCAAGTCCATAACGGCTTGCCCGCCATTTATTTTCATTTACCAGCGCACGGGAATATTGAATAAAATTGAGGTTTTCCATTCGCAGTTTATATAGTTTGGCACAGATTGCCTGAAACAATGCAGCAATAGCAACTGTTTCGTCAATCGTTAGTGGTACATCACAAATTCTGAATTCAACCGTATTGAAGAAAGGGTGTACCCTAAGATCCCACCATATCTTTTTTGCATTGTCAATACAATTAGTTTTAATGAGGAGATTTACATAATTATCATACGCTTCGATGCTTTCAAAATAATCAGGTATACCGGTACGCGGAAATTTGTCAAATACTTTTGTGCGGAAAGATTTAAACCCGGTATAACGTCCTTCCCAAAAAGGAGAATTGGTACTAAGTGCAAATACGTGAGGAAGAAAATAACGAGCAGAATTAGCGATATGGATTGCCATTCTTCTGCTCTCCATCCCCACATGTACATGTAATCCAAAAATCAGGTTGCTTCTTGCAGCATCCTGCATTTCATTCACTATTTCATGATAACGTATATTATCTGTAATCAACTGACTTTCCCAGGCACTGAAAGGATGAGTACCTGCTGCACCCATTCCAAATCCAAGCCCGCCAGCAATTTCAGCAATTGTTTTTCTCAGTAACCCCACATCATTAAATGCTGCATCTATATTATCACAAATATCTGTACCTACTTCCACAACCGCCTGGTGCATTTCTGCTTTTACTTTATCGCGGATCATTTTTTGACCCTCGGACACAATCTTTTGCTCATGACTTTTTAATTCAAAAGAAACAGGATCAAGCACCATGTATTCTTCTTCCACACCAAGGGTAAATTGTTTAAAATTGAGATTAGCCATATCAAAACAATATTGATTTTTAAAAATTCAGCATTGTAATTTAAATATTGGAATACATCATTTGCAGAGCTACAAACTTCAGCTTAACGGAAGTTTTTCAACACTCCGTTTCAGGTACTCTCCCCAGGTAAGATTATCAACCCCTTCTTTCCAGTTCATAGCCCTTTCAATGGCATAATTTGCGGCAGTTTCAACTACCCATTCAAAGTTTTCCTCACCTACACTGGTTCTTTCGGCATCCGGAGCAGGGTTACAAAAGTCAATTGCATAAGGCACACCATCTCTCAATGCAAGCTCTACGGTATTAAAATCGTATCCAAGATATTTATTGATCCGAAGTACAATATCTTCCATTAGTTTATACCTTTCTGCTGAAGGCTTAAAATCGCTTGCATACCTCAGATGATGCGGATTACGGGGTTCATATGGCATGATGCGGACATACTTGCCACCAATGCAATAACAACGGTAATATTCTTCAAAAACAATTTCTTCCTGCAAGAGCATTACCAGTTGCCCGGTTTCACCATGTTTATCAAAAAAATCATCCATATTGTGCAGCTTATATACATTTTTCCAGCCTCCCCCTGCAAAGGGTTTCATGTATGCGGGAAAACCTACATAGTTAAATATACTTTCCCAGTCGAGCGGGTAAACCAGGTTGGAAAATGATTCTTCGGATGTGTCTTCTGGCAATTCCCGTGAAGGAAGTATCACGGTTTTGGGTACAGGCACCCCTATTTTTGTTGCCAGAGCGTTATTAAAAAATTTTTCATCGGCACTCCACCAGAATGGATTGTTTATGACTGCTGTCCCGCTTATAGCCGCATTTTTTAGAAATGCACGATAAAAAGGAACATCTTGTGAAATGCGGTCAACAATAACTGTATAACCACTGTCGCCGCCCTGTATCACTTTATCTATAGACACCGGCTCTGCAATTATTCCGGCAGGTTTTTTTTCGTTGATCCTTTGTACAAATGCATTAGGAAATGATCTTTCCTTACCATGAAGAATGCCAATTTTTTTCATTTGTATATTTTTAGGTTTTTAATATCAGGGTAATTCTCATAAGGTTTTTCTGCTACAATAGTAAGCATATATTAACATAATACTTCATCCAAAATAAATCTATTTTTTTTGTAAGTTACAACATGGGTTATGAAGGTGGAAAATTTCTGATTTATATGTCAAATTTCCTCTGTTTTTTTCCGTTATATTTGAACCTATGCTTATGATTGACAAAATATTGATCCCCGTTCAACACCTGACTCTTAACTCTGTATTTTTAAACAGGGAAGTAAAAATTGATTGCTATTTACCTCCATTCTCTAAGGAAAAAAGTCCGGTAAGTCTCCTGCTGATTAATGACGGACAGAATATGGAAGAACTTGGACTTAAAACTATTCTGGCAGAAAGTTACGCCAGACGTGAAACTACGAATTTATTATGTGTGGCTATTCATTGCGGAACAGACCGTAAAAATGAATATGGGACGGCTTGCAGCCCCGACTATAAGGGTCGTGGTTCAAAAGCAGGATCATATACCCGGTTTATCCTGGAAGAATTGATTCCTTTTGTACGAAAAATTACTGGTATCAGTTCGTTTGCTGATAAATCATTTGCCGGTTTTTCATTAGGTGGATTATCGGCTTTAGATATTGTGTGGAATCATCCAAAGGAATTTAAAAATGCCGGTGTATTTAGTGGTTCACTATGGTGGCGAAGCAAAGCCCTTGATGATGGATACGTTGAAGATCGCGACCGTATAATGCACAGTCAGATCAGAGTTGGACATTTTTATCCCGGACTGAAGTTTTTTTTTGAAACTGGTACATTAGACGAAACAGAAGACCGCAATAACAACAATGTTATTGATTCTATAGATGATACCCTGTCATTAATTCAAGAGCTTGAACAAAAAGGGTATCAGAATGGAAAGGATATCTGCTACCTCGAAATTAAAGAAGGCAGGCACGATATTGCCACCTGGGCAAAAGCAATGCCTGCCTTTCTGAAATGGGGTTGGTCTGTTATATAAATCAATAAACTTCCTGGAATTTCATAACTATACTACCCTTCCCATTAATGGATCAGATATACTGTGTTTACCGGTTTCAACACGCCCTGCATAGCGTTTCTCAAATTCATTATATCCATCAGTCTTAATGCTGATATCATACCATCCCGAAGATTTTTTCAAATCTACCACAATGCTAGTTACAGCCCCTGCAACAACGGTTCTAGTCTGGGGTGCAGCTTTATATGCATTATCAATAATAGTAAAACTGAGTTTTGCAGATGAGTTATTTTTAATCTTCAGAACTATATTACCCGTTAAGCTTTTCCTGCCAGCTGTACCCTGCTGGTATAAGCAAGCTACTTCTACCGACGGGTCTTCAGTATTTCCCCTAAATTCTCTAAAAAATCCATTTGGACCAAATACCTGAAAATGATAGTTGTCATTTTCATTTAGCGACCAGTTATCTGTAAGGCTATCGCCCGCAAGCACTGCATAGTTTCGGGGTAGTTCATCTTTGGAAGGTGTATAAATATTGAACGGTGCGCCAATTGATTTTGTTCCAAAAACATCTTTTTTAGCTGACAGTTTTATTGTAAACTGCTTCTTGTCGGCTGACAGTTTTCCTTCGCTATACAATTCATAAGGAAGAGCACAGGATGGCCGTGTACCCTTTTCCTGTTGTGGCATATATGGTGATGCGAACCTGTCTGTGTTAATTTGTGCAACTTCATCAGCCGATAATAACCTATACCCCGAGGGCATTGCTTTAAACTGGGCCTTATGAATACCTTCAAGAAATGGGATATAATTAACAGGTGCCGGGGCTTCAATTTTTTCGCCATTATAAGGACGAAATACCGATGAAAGATCACCGCTTACTGCCCTTCGCCAATTGGTTACTTCTGCTGATCTGATATTTTTGCCGGTTTTATGTGAAAGAAAATGCTCCATAAACTGGATGGGTGAAGTGAGATCAAAAACCTCAGAACATACCCAACCTCCTCTACTCCACGGTGAGGCTATTACTAATGGTACACGGAAACCTAATCCTATCGGTCCTTCTCTGTCATCTTCGTCATATGCTTTGGTCTCCATCCATTTCTGGTTACGACTTACATAATCTGTTTTTATATTAATACCCGCAGATACTTTTCCTGAATTTTCCTTATACGGATTTGGGGGTACGAATGGGGGTACGTGATCAAAATATCCATCGTTTTCATCATAGTTTAAAATAAAAATGGTTTTTTTCCAAACTTCTGGATTCTGGGTTAGTATATCAAGAACCTCACTTACATACCATGCACCATACCAGGGTGAACCCGGATGATCTGAAAAATTAGAAGGCGCCACGACCCAGGATACTGTGGGAAGTTTACCCTCTTTTACATCTGTCCTGAATTGGTGCAACACATCCCCTTTGGGAATTTCCATACTGCGTTGTGTGTGTTCATCATCATAAGTAACTGAAGTAAGGCTGCGATAATCCGGGTCATTCCGATTATCGGTAAATGCCTTTTCATGCAGGTTTTTTGTATGCTGGGATAGTTTCTGAAAATTTTCAACAGTGTATTTTTTTACAGCATCTTTTACGTACTCATACTGTTTTTTTCTTTGCTCCAATGCTTTTTGCAGTTTTGGCAATTCTGCACTACCTGCAGGCTCATTTTTTATTTTATTTTCCAGTTCACTGATCATGCCAGGCAACATTTTTTCTGCTTTTGGTAGAAATTTTATATGCCCGTATGAAAATCGGATATTATACTGAGTAAACCATTCCATAGGATTATCCGTGAAGTTGGCCAGCCAGTCTTCTTCTTCTCCCTGGAATCCGGTTTCAATACTTACTTCATTCTGATATATTTTCCAGGAAATACTGTTATCTTCCAGGTATTCCGGAAAAGTTTTCCACGAAGCTTCACTACCGTAAGAAACATCAGAATTATATACGTTTGCTTTTACATGCTCATCATGTTTATTACGAATCGTGCCTGTCCAAAAATAAAGGCGATTAGGTGTAGTACCGGTTAATGAAGAGCAAAAATGCTGATCGCAAACTGTAAAGGCATCCGCTAAAGCATAATAAAATGGTATATCTTCCCGGTTGTAAAATCCCATGGTAAGTGGCATATCGCGGCATTCTTTATGTCCGGATTTTTTTGCATCCAGCCATTTGTCATGTTTGCCTTCATTTCTCGCATCGGTCATATTGTCCCACGAATGAGGCAATGAGCCAAGCCAGGTTGACCTGCTGTCGCGTATATTTAAACGGAAAGGTGCATAGGTCTCACCCTTTGCATTGGTTTGTGCCCACACTTTATTTTTATTGGGTAGTGTAATGGCACGCGGATCGTTGTAGCCCCTTACTCCCTGCAATGTACCATAACAATGATCGAAAGAACGGTTCTCCTGCATCAGGAAAACAATATGTTCTGCGTCAAGATAAGTAGTACCTGGTTTTGGATCAATGGCAAAGGCTTTTTGAATTGATGCCGGAAATCCGCCTAACAGCCCTGCTCCCCCGGAAAGAAGCGTAGCTTTTTTGATAAATTCTCTTCGTGTATCCATAATTGTAAGTGAATAGGGTTTTATAGTGCACCAAGTTACAGAATTAATTGCTGATATCCCTCTTAGCATTCGATGGAATGACGTTTATTTGATGAAATGTTTTCAATCGTCCACTCTACCCTTTCTGCAAAAGGAAATTTCCTTACCGGACAATTTTCTTTCTGACATATCCTGCAGGAAAAATCAAGACAGGCATCTGCATGCACAAAAAATTCCACAGATTCCCCGAACTCATTCTGAACCAAAGTTACAAGGGCATCTATTTCCGCATGAGCTTCACGTACATTCAAATACCAGGGAACAGTAAGGTGGCAATCAATATGAATAGTATTTCCAAACTTGATGATGCGAAGATTATGTAGATCAATCCAGTTTTCTCTGCGATTATGTTCCAGCAAACCCACTATCCTTTTTAGTAAATCGAGATCAGCTTCATCCATTATTCCCGCAATGGAGCTTCTCAAGATATTATACCCGGTAAAAATGATGAAGAATGCAAACCCGATTGCGATAGCTGCATCAAGCCATTGCAGTTTTGTAATCCATATCAGTAACAAACCTGCAACAATTCCAAGAGTAGACCAGGTATCGCTTTGCAGATGTTTTCCGCTGGATATTAAGGCGAGAGAATTATTGCGTTTTCCTATGTATATACAATATTTTCCGGTAACATAATTAATGACCGCAGTAAATGCAATAAGCAAAATACCCCAATCTATTTTTTTTAATTCACGCGGATATACTAAATTAATAAGCGCTTCATAAATAATGATAAAGCCTGCTACGATGATAAGGCTGCCTTCCAGTGCAGCAGAGAGAAATTCTGCTTTGCCATGCCCATAGGGGTGGTTGCTGTCTTTAGGTTTGGCGGCTATATATAAACTGAATAGTGTTATAAATCCTGCGATTACGTTTACTGTGCTTTCCAGGGCATCTGTAAGTATCGCTACCGAAGAAGTAAGATACCAGGCAATAATTTTAATGAGAAATAGCGATACCGCTACAACCGTCACTATTTTTTGTACCCGTAAATTGATAAGGGCGCTTGTCAAGTAAGAAATTTTGGATAAAGGTATTTCTAATTTGACAATGTCTTGCTCTAGTGGTTTTCATTATTCAATGAAAAAAGCCTGGCTGAGAATTGCCAGGCTTTGATTGTAAAACCCTATATATACCTATTGCTGCTTGTTTTCTTTAAATCTTTTGTCGGGAGTGCCGTCTTTTTTAAGATGTTTGCCTTGTTTGTAACGTTTGTCAGGCGTTCCATCTTTTTTCAGATGTGTTGAAGAGGTTGATGCAGCAGCAGTTGATGTTGAAGGAGCGGCAGAAGCTTCGTGGTGCTCAGTGGCAGCAGTATTCGCTTTTACGGCCTTCACTTCTTTTTTGGCATGCTTGGTTTTTTCCTGAGTTGTTTTAGCAGGAGCCTGTTGTGCAAAACCAATACCGGTTCCTAATAATAGTACAAGAGCGGAAAGAATAATTTTTTTCATATAGTCTTATTTAAACTTTGACACATAGTTAAGTACAGTTCCGGAGTATTTTTGATAATCACTTGTTAATCAATATTCCTTAACAAGCAATTTACAAATAATAGTTTTTGTATTTTTTTGACCGTTTAAAGGATGACAAGATTATTGTCCTGAATTGATTTAGTAAATTGTGAAATGTGAAATGCATGATGAATTTATAACTTCTCCCTATTTAACTATGCACGATTTACGATTAACATCTTCTAATATTTAAATGGCTTCCCATCCGCAAGCACTTCCTGGCTTTTTTCATCAAAAGTCACCCTGGTGCCTGTATGAGCAGAAGCAGTTGTCATAATATTGGCAATAGAATGGCTATACCCCGCTTCCACTGGTGCATTGGGTTGTTTGCGGCTCCTGACACATTCCATCCAGTTGCGTACATGAGATGAAGTTAGATTGTCTCCGCCCGTATTTGCCGAGGCCACTACTTTTTCAGCTTGAGTAAGGCTTATCTCGGGCAGGAGATTAGGTTGCATTCCCATGGCTTCTGCGCTCCGTTTTGTCAATCCTCCTTTCGGAGACACCATATTGGTAATTAGGTTCAATTCTCCTCCGTTTGAATAATAAATTTCAGCGGGGTTTTCATCGCCATTATGCATACGTGATGCAAAAGTTACCTGAAAACCTTTTGATGGATCATTCAATGGACCATAATCAAAAACTGCAGTAATGGTATCCCAATTCCTTCTGCCGTCTTTCCACTGATATATTCCACCATTGGCAGCTACAGAACGGGGATGAGGTAGACCGCTAAACCAGTGCACCGTATCTATCTGGTGACTCATCCACTGTCCCGGCAACCCGGAAGAATATGGCCAAAACAACCGGTACTCAAGATATTTGCGAGGATCAAACGATTCGTATGGACGATTCATCAGATACCTCTTCCAGTCCACATCTTCCTCTTTCAGTCTGCTCACCAACTGTGGTCTTCTCCAGCGACCGGGTTGGTTTACATTCCAGGTAAGTTCAACCATAGTAATGGGTCCAAATTTTCCTGATTGAATAAATTCAGCAGCTGCGTGATAATTTGATCCGCTTCTGCGTTGTGAGCCTATCTGAATTATTTTTCCGGAATCTTTCACTGCTTTCAATGCAGCCCGGTTGTCTTCCATGGTTTCGGCAAATGGTTTTTCGACATAAGCATCACAACCAGCCTTAACCGCTTCTATTGTATGCAGGGCATGCTGAAAATCTGCAGTGCTGATAAATACGGCATCAACAACCCGCTTGCTATACATTTCTTCATTATTTCTGTATGCTGTTACATCATGTCCCATTTTTTCTTTCCAGGTGGCTGCGCCTGTTTCCCTTCTTTCTTTCCATATATCAGATACAGCCACTACATCAAAATTCAATTCTTTGTAATGGTTCATAAAACTGGGAATATGAGAACTTCTGTGGCGGTCAGAAAAACCAACAACGCCAACACGTACTCTGTCATTGGCCCCTGGAATTCTTCTGTAGCTTGCTGCACTGAAGGCAGAAGAGCCAATATACATACCTGCTGTGGAAAGGGCAGCCTGTTTAATAAATTTCCTGCGTGAATGTGACATACGTGAGTATTTAAAGTAAAAAATGTAATGCTTCCGGAATAAATTTGTTTTCTGTCGTAAGAGAATCCTGAATGAACAGGATACCTGCCTGCTAATATATTTAATAATATCTAAACCCGGCACATAGAATATTTGACAAACTATATATTCCAGGATGCCGAATTATATTTGGTTTATCCCAAAACTCCTAACCTTAAACCCAAAACCTCAAACCTTACCCCTAATCACCAAATACCTCCAGTAGTACAACCGCATCATTATGTTCCTCATCCTTCGCGCCATATACAAGAGTCACTTTTTGGTGTTTCTTAAATTCATCTTTTAAAATCTGTGTTGCAATTTTGTTTTTACTTATTTCCGCTTTATACAATTTTCTGAATTCAGTCCATTTTTCCGGTTCATGGTTAAACCATTTCCTTAATTCTGCTGACGGGGAAATGTCTTTTAACCATAAGTCCACCTGTGCTTTTTCTTTTGTCAATCCCCGGGGCCATAATCTGTCAATTAATATCCTGTACCCATCCTCATTTGATGGTGTTTCATAAACTCTTTTAATGGAAAATTTCTTAGGCATAATTACTACACAGTTTTTGCAAAATTAGATAATAAGCATTTACTTTATTTTTGATAATAAAGCGGTAACAATTAATTTAGATTTGAAATCATTTTTGCATGCAGGACGATATTCTTATACAGATTAGTAATAAAATAAAAGAAATCCGTAAAGCACAGAAGAAAACCGTTCAGCAACTGGCCAATGAAGCTAAGGTAAGTAAAGGGCTTATCTCGCAAATTGAAAACAACCGGACCGTCCCTTCTCTCCCCGTACTTATGAATATTGTGCTGGCACTGAAAATTGACCTTAAAGACTTTTTTGAAGATATCAGTCATAACAGGGAAAACAGACAAAAAATAATCATTAAAACTAAAAATGATTACCAACCCTTTGAGAAAGAAACCGCAAAAGGATTCAGGTATAAAAGGATTCTTACCCGCAACATGGATGGTGGACCGGTAGATATTGTATTACTTGAATTAAAGAAGGGTGCTAAACGCTCCCAGATGATTAAAACTGATGCCTTCGAATATAAATATGTCATTCACGGACAAGTAGAATACCAGATTGAAAATGATAAGTATATTATTGAAGAAGGCGACTCACTTTTCTTTGACGGGAGACTCCCCCATAAGCCTTCTAATATCGGTGATTCAGATGCATTAATGCTGGTGGTTTATTTTTTTATTACTGAACATTGAGGCAGTTATGATCTATCAGCGATCAGCAATCAGATACTGAAAACTGATAGCTGAAAGCTGAAAGCTATTTGTTTACCCTAAAAAATTATATTCTTATTCTATAAAATAGTTTACATTTGCTATATTTAATTTAGTATTTATAAACAGCGTATTATTATGCCTCCTATATCTACCAATCCCTTTAAAGCAAATGGAATTAGCTATTCACCTCCTCCGGCACCGATAGTTGTGATTTGTATAGACGGTTCAGCGGATGAATACCTGGATATTACGGCTGCTAATGAGAGGCTGCCTCATATACAGCAAATGAGTAAAAATGGTTTTCGCGGAATGGTACGTGGGGCATTACCATCTTTTACCAATGTAAACAATTCTTCCATCGTCACAGGTGTATCACCTGCAGTACACGGCATCAGTGGCAATTTTTTTTATGATGCTGCCCGCGACCAGGAAGTGATGATGAACTCATCCGAATACCTTCGTGCTGACACTATTCTGGCTGCGGCTGCTAATGCCGGAAGAAAAGTGGCTGTAGTAACTGCTAAAGAAAAACTAAGAGATATCCTGTCACACAAACTGAATGGCATTGCGTTTTCTGCAGAAAAGGCAAACCTCGCACAGAAAGCTACACATGGAATAGACAAAGTTGAACAGGTGGTCGGCTATCCCACCCCACCCATATACAGCCCGGATGCCAGTCTTTTTGTACTTCGTGCCGGAGTAGCATTGATCAAAGCAGGTCTGGCAGATTTTTTATATCTATCGCTTACCGACTACATGCAGCATACTTACGCTCCAGAAGCAGAGGCATCGCTGGCATTTTATGAAGCTATGGATATTGAAATCGGAAAGCTGATAGCGGCAGGAGCAGTGGTTGGGGCTACAGCCGACCATGGAATGAATGCCAAAATAAAGCCCGATGGTACACCTAATGTGATTTTTGTGGAAGAAATCCTGGAAGCACAGTTTGGCTCAGGTTTCAGGGTGATATGCCCCATAACAGACCCTTATGTGAAGCATCATGGTGCTTTAGGGTCGTATGTTGTTGTACATGTGCAGCACAAGGAAAAACTACCCGAAATTAAAGAATGGCTCTCCTTACAGCCAGGTATAACCGAAGTACATGACCGTAAAATGGCAGTACGTCTGCTTGAACAACCGGAAGACCGTATCGGCGACCTGGTGGTTATGTCGGCGAGAGATGTGGTAGTAGGCCGCCGCCCCAAAGATCATGATATATCTGCTCTCGATGGTACATTACGTTCGCACGGCGGCAGGTATGAGGAGATGGTGCCCCTGATACTTTCTCATCCCTTACGCAAAGAATATATTATGAAAGCAGCCGGTGATCCCCGGAATTTTAATGTTTTTGATTTTACTATCAATGGCACGATTGCCCAATAACTTTTCAAATTGTCGTTTATAATGAAATTAACCTCTTATGTTGCAGGTGTACCTGTTACCGCAGCCGTTCACGAAGTAAAAAGCCCATACGATAATCGAGTAGTAGGTACTGTTACCCTCGCTAACGCTTCGCATGCATCTGCTGCTGTTGAAGCTGCACTGAAAGGTGGAAAAAAACTCACCCGCTACGACAGGTTTTCTATTCTCGACAAGGCGAGACAGCTTATTGTGGAAAGAAAAGAATCATTTGCTCAAACTATCAGTGCAGAGTCAGGGCTTGCCATTCGTGAAGCGTTATATGAAACCGGCAGGGCACATGATGTATTGATGTTTGCCGCTATGGAGAGCCTGAAAGATGATGGTCAGATTTTTTCTTGCGATATTTCACCCACCGGTAAAGCCCGGAAAATTTTTACTACGCGTGAAGCGGTATCCCTTGCACTTTGCATCACGCCATTCAACCACCCGCTCAACCAGGTAGTTCACAAACTGGCGCCGGCCCTCGCTGTAGGCACTCCTGTGATTTTAAAGCCATCGGAAAAAACCCCGCTTACAGCTATTATGCTTACAGAACTGCTATACGAAGCAGGATTGCCACACTATATGCTCAGTACTTTGCTGGGACCTACTGCAGAAATTGCAGAACCCCTGGTAAAAGATCCACGGGTAGATATTGTATCCTTTACCGGGAGTGTAGCGGTGGGTAAAAAAATTGCCGGCATGGCCGGTTATAAAAAAGTAATTCTTGAATTAGGTGGTAATGATCCGGTAATTATAATGGAAGATGCTGATATGGATATGGCAGTATATCTTGCCGCAGAAGGTGCTTACCGAAATAGTGGTCAGCGTTGCACGGCTGTAAAACGGATACTGGTGCATGAAAAAATTGCTGAAGAGTTTACTCAAAGGCTGGTTGAAAAAACAAAAGAATACACATGTGGCGATCCTTCCAATCCTGAAACCCGTGTGGGTACGGTTATTGATGAAGCAGCAGCGGTCTACCTGGAAAATGTAGTGAAAAAATCAGTGGAACAGGGAGCAAAAATTTTGATTGGCGGAAAACGTAAAGGCGCCATCATGGAACCGACGGTTATATCAAATGTTCCCCGTAATGCTGATATGGTAGTACACGAATCTTTTGGCCCACTGGCTCCAATACTTACATTTAAGGATATTGATGATGCTATTGCCTTATCAAATTCCACTGCTTACGGATTGTCGTCGGGCATTGTTACCAACAATATGAGTTATGCGCTCCGGTTCATCAAAGAACTGAAAGTAGGAACGGTAAACATCAATGAAGTACCAGGGTACAGAATTGAAAGCTCACCATTCGGTGGCATTAAAGATTCCGGATTAGGTATCAAAGAAGGTGTGATAGAAGCAATGAAGTGCTTCACTTTTGTAAAAACGTTTTCCTTGCCGTGGTAGTATCTCTATAAATAACAATAGAGAATACTTTTGCAGAAATAAAGCGGATATTAAAATAACTGACCTGATTAGTTGTACATTAATCTCCGGTGCGTCATTTATAACAGTGCATTATAAAAGTTAATTTTGCAAAAGTTTTAACTACTTTTCCTCACATGAAGCTCTATATAAAAAACATGGTTTGCAACCGGTGCATTATGGTTGTACAAAATGAACTGGAGAAAACCGGACTTACCATTAAACATATTACCCTTGGAGAAGTGGAACTTGAAAAAGCTCCTTCCGTTACTGAAAAAAAACAACTTGAAGCCGCATTGGTACCTTTGGGTTTTGAGCTTATAGATGATAAGAAGAGCAGG
>JAFDXG010000168.1 GCA_018268105.1 Bacteroidota bacterium
ATTTCCCATTCCCACCTGAATTTTTTTCTCAAAGTAAAAGCACAAAAGAGGTTTTCCCCGATAATAAAAAAGGGTATTATCATGTCGTGATAGATGCTAATCCGCGGATAGGACAAAAAAAGAACAACACACTATATACAAAATTTTTAAATAAAGGCATTGCTACCTATCGAATAGCCAAATCGCTTAAGGTTAACTCAAGCCTGAGCGTTTTTATAAAAAATTATAGTTTCGATAACCTGGAGGATATAAATATCTCCGTTAACGGCACAGATTACCAGTATGCAAAATCTCTATCCGACATATATAATGAAGCAGCACTGGTTAAAGCAGCCGATACAGCAAAAGCTAATGACACAGGAACTGTTGCCATAGGCACAATTAAAAAAGACACCTCACTCGTAACTTTTCTAAAACTTACCCGAAGCTACCTTGACAGTATAGATGCATTAAACATCAATGACCTGGCGAAGCTTGGCAGATACAAGGAAAACTTAAAACAATATTATCTGGATCATAAGAGCGATTTCAATGAAGAAGCGCTCAGTTTACTTAATCGGATCCTGACCTGGTATCCGTCATTGGTTTCTTTAAACCCAATAGCCATTGGGATACCTGACAATGATGAAGTGGACATTGAATTAAAAATAAAAGAAAAGAATATTCCTGAAAAGAAATACAATATAGGTACCTATTATGTAAAAGGAAAAGCGGGTGTAGTAGCCGGCGCCAGGGGAAGCCTCTTTTTTACCAACCTCAAAAACCATGAGGCATATATTGACTCTTCCGATAATAAAGCAAAACTGGATATGAGCCATCGCCTTTCCGTTGGTATCGGCGCCAGCGGTATCGTATCCTTTCGAACAGGTTCACCAGTTACTCCTTCTGTTAACTTAGGCTTCTTTGTTCCGTTAGATGAAGAAATTTCACCTTTTGGTCAATTTGGACCGGGAATCAATTATGGTACTAAAAAAGTCGGGCTCAATCTTTCATTTGGCTTGGCATTCGGCAAAGTAAATGATATCAAAGCAAGATATAAAGATATTGATATGAGAACCATATCCAACTTAGATGTAAACGGCATTACTGAAAAGGTTTGGAAATTAGGCTGGGCTTTAAGCTTAGGGATGCGGTTTAATATATCGTCAAAATAAATGTCTATATAAAAATTTTTAAATTGTATAGTCATGAGGCGGTATTGTAAAAAACGTAATAGGCTCTTGTTTTTTGCGCTCAGTTATTATGAAGTTCTTATTTGGAGCAGGCACTTTTATAGCTACTTCATTTACTTGTTTAATACTACGGTAACTGCGATTTGCATATACTGCTGTTGTTTTTTTATTGTTTAATCATTCGTATTGCTCCAATACCGGCTGCAGGGTCTTAGAGTCGTGTATGTTTTCATTAAAATATAAAGCCCATATTATTATTCCACTTATTTGGGTAATAAGCACAGATGCTTTACTACCAAATTCAAATTTCTTATTTGCCTTTCCTTTGGTGTATCATTTTACCTCTGGTTCATGCAGGCTGTAAACTTTATTGCTGTCACTTCGCTTTTGATGCAATACTTTTTGGTAAATATCCATTTGCCGTTGATGGCGCCCTAAAACTGTTGATGATAGCTTTCTGAGGGACGACTAAATATTAACACCAGAAGCAATGGCTCTATGCAGCATTGCCGGTACTGATCTGCTCGAGCTCTTCCAAAGTTTTGCCTTTGGTTTCTTTTACTGTCCGCCATACAAAGAAAAACCCGAGTACACAGATGCCGGCGTATATGTAAAACGATTTTTCCTGCAGTCTTTCAAACAAAACCGGAAACGTAAAGACGAGTATAAAATATGCTAACCATAGACTTACCACAGCAACTGCAGTCGCTTCTCCACGTACCTTATTGGGGAATATTTCAGCAATCAATACCCAAGTGACCGGAGCCAGCGTCATAGCATAGGTGCCGATGGATGCTAATAAAAACCAGGAGACATGAGCAGAATGTTGTCCTAACAGCGTTACTGTAATTACATACAAAATGGCGAGTCCACCCGCACCGATCAGCATCAAAGGCTTCCGTCCTAGTTTATCAACCAGCAACATGGCAACAAAAGTGAATACCAGGTTGACCCCGCCGATAAAAACGGTTTGTAACAATTGATCATCCTGGGAGGCACCAATGCTTTCAAATATCCTGGGTGCAAAGTTGAATACCGTATTGATACCGCACAATTGCTGAAACATCGCCAAACCAATACCTACCAGTACAGCGGGCAATAAACCTTTTTTAAAAATATCCGTATACCGTGCTTTTGTAATGCCGGTTAAAGATTTTGTTATATTGCTCAGGGTTTCATCTACAAAATCCTCATCTCCTATTTTTTTTAAAATCCAGGTTGCCTGCGCAGTTCTCCCGGCCTTAATCAACCAGCGTGGACTTTCGGGCAGCCAAAGCGCCCCCGCAAAAAATAATGCTGAGGGAATACACCCCAATCCAAACATCCACCGCCAGGCGTCTTCTCCCTGGTTGCGTAACATATAATTAATAATATTGGTAAGAAGAATACCAATTACTATCGTTAATTGATTGATGGCAACCATACGGCCACGAATATGCGCCGGCGACACTTCTGCAATGTACATGGGTGATAACATAGACGCCATTCCCACTCCTATACCCGCACAAAACCTCGCCCCAATAAAAACATCTCTTGAAAAAGAAAATGCCATTGCCAGAGAGGAAAGGGCAAAAATGGCAGCGGCAATTAACAACCCGGGCTTACGCCCATATTTGTCAGATACAGTTCCCGCCACTATACAGCCGATGATGGCACCTAACGCAAGACTTCCCGTTGCAAAACCTTCCCAATACGCATCCAATTCAAAATGTTGCTGCAAAAAAGGGAGGGCTCCTGCAATTACTGCAAAGTCAAATCCAAACAAATAACCGCCCAGCGCAGAAACAAAAGAAACGCATAAGATAAAACGGATGTTATAGGAATGTTTTGCATCTGCCTGATGTGTATTATCATTAATGATCAAGTTCATGCATTGTCACTTTTAGCTAGTCAAAAACCGGTATATCGTTGTTTGCTGATATACTTCTCCGGGCAGTAAACCAATGGATGGAAACTTCCGGTGATTAGGTGCATCAGGCAAACCCTGGGCTTCCAGCGCAACGCCACTGCTGCTAAAATATCGTTGTCCTTGTTTGCCTACATCTGTTCCGTCAAACAACCATGCATTATAAAACTGGACACCGGGTTGGTCGGTATATAGCTCAATCACCCTTCCGGTTTCCTTTTCTTCAAGTGTTGCTGCTAACTGCAACGTTTTACCTGGATTATCCAAAACATATGATACCACATACCCTTTTCCGGGAAATAGCTGGCCGGTAAACGACTGATCAATGCGGGCTCCTATTGTTTGTGGCCGGGTAAAATCAAGCGGTGTGTTTTTTATTGGAATTATATTGCCTGTAGGAATTAATTCTTCATCACATTCAACACTTTTTTCAGAATTGATATAAACCAAATGATCCAGTACATTTCTATTCATATCGCCATGAAGGTTAAAATATGCATGATTGGTAAGATTAACAATAGTGGCTTTATCAGTATATGCTGAATAATGTATGCTCACAGAATTATCGTTACCCAAAGTATATGTCACTTTTACCTCCAGGTTTCCGGGGTATCCTTCTTCAGTATCTTTTGAAAAATATATCAGTTCCAATACCTCTTCTCCCCTATTGTTCAACAAAATCCTGCCATTCCATACATGAAAACTGAACCCGTCAAAACCACCGTGCAGATGATTCTTTACCGGGGTGCCGAAGATATCATTCTTTGTCAGCTCATATTTCACTCCCCCCAGCTCAAAAGTTCCTTTGTTAATTCGCCCGCATACACGACCAACGATGGCACTATAGTATTTCTCTTTAGCGGCCAGATATTCATCCAGGCTTTCAAACCCAAGAACTACATCTGCCCACCGGTTATTTTTATCAGGCGTCCACATGCTCAGCCACCGGGCTCCGTAATTAGTAAACTGCGCGGCACAACCATTCTTGTTTTGAAGGGTAAATAATTTTACATCCTTACCTTTTATAGAACCCCTGAAATTTTCTTCTCGTAATAATTCCATTTATTTATTTTCCGGGGTGATCCTTGCCAGCCATCCACCGCCGGGCGCCATTGCCAGCTTCAATATTTCTCCTGCATTAATCTGGCGCCGCGACAGCTTATAATCAGTTGCAGCAGTAGCTGCATTTGTTCCATCTTCAATAATTTCAATATTGTATTTGCCTGGTCTTAAAAAATCGGTAGACAGTTCTATGGTCCGCTTATCATCATTCGTTATAGCTCCAATATGCCAAGTGGTGCCGGCTCTCCTTGCCAACACTGTGTACTTACCTATCTTACCGGTTAAAAGTTTAGTTTCATCCCACTCTACAGGAATCTTTGCTAAAAAATCAGTGCATTCTTCTTCGCGGCGGTAGTCGGAAGGCGAACCGGGTAGCATAGTCATGGGACTATTTAGAATGATAAATAACGCCATTGCATGCGCCCGGGTACCCCATCCCATCGGGTAATCGCCAATAGGTTTAAAATCATTTTTGTTGGCATTACGCATAGTAGCCGGAATATAATCCATTGGCCCGGTAAACATCCGGATATAAGGCAAAAGATTATGGTGTTCAGGATTGTCATTATAAGATACCCCGCTTTGTTCAAATTCAATCAAGGCTTCCCGTGTCAGCACATTTGGATATTTACGCCGTAAACCGGCCGGCTTATATGCACCATGAAAATCAACTACCAATTTTTTCTCTGCAGCTTTTTTGGCAACCGCTTCGTAGAACTCCACCATCAACTGATCATCACGATTCATAAAATCCATCTTAATGCCCTTTATTCCCCATTGTTCGAATTGATCAAAGGCTTCATCCCATTGATTTTTCAATGTATTCCAGATCACCCATAGCATGACGTCTACTCCTTTGGTTTTTGCATAATCTGTCACTTCAGGCATATTTAAGCCCGAAACCGTATGTAACAGGTCGCTTTTGGGACTCCATCCGTCGTCAAACAAGAAATACCTGAATCCTTTTTCAGCACAGAAATCTATAAAGTATTTAGCCGTTTCTGTATTAACACCTGCTTTAAAATTGACGCCGAAAATATTATTCTTGGCCCACCAGTCGAACATCACCACGCCAGGTTTGATCCAGGAAACATCTTTCATCTCAGTGGGAGAAGCCAGTAAATACACCATATTATTGCTGATCAATCTGTCTTCGTGATCTGCTACGGCAAATATCCGCCACGGATAACTTCTTTTTCCTGCGACTCTTGCTATATAATCATGAGTTTCCCCAACCTGTCCTGTGCCGTAAGGATTATTGGTCTGCTTCAATGTCTTAGGATAACGCGGATGCGTTGCGGTAATTTGCGACGCCCCGTTGCTTTTTACCCATAACCCCGGGTAATGGTAAAGATCTGCTTCTGTGATCATCACAAATTTGCCGCTCTGCTTTTCGATAAGCACCGGCAGGTTACAAAGTTTGTCAGGATCAAGCTCATTCAGTTTTTTGAACTCATAAGGTTGTTCGTACGCCGAATTGAAAGACTTCTCTGACTGAAAGCGTATTGAATCACCGTCCCGGAACTGCATATTCAGGGTTTCCCTGAATATAGTGAGACTGTCTCTGGAAGCGGTAGAGAAACGATAGGCCAGCCCCTCATTAAAAAGCCTGAATGTTAGTGCCTGTCCTGATCTGAATGTCAGCACCAGTTCGTTATATTCATTCCTGTAGGTTTCACTTTTTTCTCTTACAACCGGTTTAACGATCTCATTTACTGCACTGCGTTCCGTTTTTTTTATTTGCAGGGGCGCCGCTGTTGTTTGATCAGTAACTATCCCTATATCTGACAAGCTTAACAGAAGATTGGCTGCTTTCATCATTTTTACGGTTATTCCCTGCCGGCTGTTCTCAATTTCAACCGACAATTTTTTGTCGGGAGAGAGCAACATATACTGCTGCGCATTGCCAGCAACACCAAAAAGGAATAAGAGAAGTAACGTCAGACTTTTTTTAAAAGCGTATGGCAATTTTCCGCTCCATACACAAGTTTCCAGTCGGTGAGACACTGACCCGCAGCCGGTTCTACAAGCGGGTGCCTGCCAGACCGGTAGGCAGGTCACCACCCGCCTGTAAAAAATTAAAATGCGTCGTCTTTTCATAGCGTAAATATTCATAATGATTTTAAAAGAAGCTCAATTTACGCTTAGCTTACCAATTGGGATTTTGTTTTAGCTCAGGGTTTATTAAAATTTCTTTTGTAGGCAATGGCATCAGGTAATGCTTATTGGGATCAAATGATCTTCCCGAAGCGCTTTCCACGATGATAAATCCATTCGCGTCTGTTCTGTTTTGCCAGCTCTCATCGGTATAAGGATTTCTATCCTGGCCTTCCACCACAATAGGACTGGACCAGGGAGTTCCTACAATTTTGATACCTTTTACATCGGTAGGGATTTCGTATTCTGCCGTTTTCCATCTCCTCAGATCATCGTATCTAAAACCTTCAAGTGCAAGCTCTATGGTTCTTTCCCGCCTTATTTCCCCGCGCATATCCAGCCCATTGGCAGTCACAAAACCATTGGTCAGAGCAGGCATATTAACCCGCTGGCGAATTAAGTTAATTGATTTATTCAAATCTTCATCGCTGATAGCGTCGTTTTTCTCAAAGCTGGCTTCTGCGTAAATAAGCAGCACTTCAGCATATCTTATGATATGATGATCGTAGCCATATCCGAGTGTAAAGGGGGATGCATTAGAGACCGGGTTTTCAGACAAAAATTTATAGGTAGTATAACCGGTGTTTGCATTCCTCTGGGGATAGAAAGGCCAGCTTGCGACTGGTTCAGGATACCAAAGCTGCATAGCCCCTGTGCCGGGAACAACAAAAGTCATCGTCATCCTGGGATCGCGATCCTGAAATTCTGAACCAGTCTGGTCGTAGCCCTGGAATAAATCCGACTTGCTGATGGGCAACCCATCGGCGCATAAATACATATCTGCTAATTTCTTTGTAGGCAGCAGATGACCTTCACCAACGGTGCTGGGAAAGGTTTGACTAGAGATGCTTACCTGGTAGCGACGGTCTAATATTGCTTCAGAACCATCATCGCCTTCGTCAATAAAAAAATACCGGTAGCTCTGCGCACCTTTGGTGCTAAACAGGGTGTATTGAGAACTATTCATCACCGTTGACGCTGCATTAACGGCAAGGTCAAGATACGTATTAGCATTGGCGTCGCCCCTGGATTTTCCCCATGTACCTTCAAATAAAGCAACCCTTGCTTTCAGCGCAGTGGCAGCGCCTTTAGTGATTCTGCCAATACCGCCGCCCGACAATGCGCTCCTTTCAGGCAGTTCGGCTGCAGCATCATCCAGGTCTTTTAAGATGAAATCAACTGTTTCTTTCCGGGTAGACCTGGATGCATATAATTCTTTATCGTCTATATCCAGCTCTTTGGTAACAATGGGCACTTCTCCAAAAAGCTTGTACAGGCTCCAGTAGTTATACGCTCTGAAAAATTTAGCTTCTCCGGAAAATTGTTTTAGGTCAGCAACAATGGGAGACTCTCCCACTTTTGCAATGATCTTATTGCAACGCCTGATATAAATGTATGCATTGGTCCACCGGCTGTCACTTTCACTTGTCTGGTAAGTTCCGTTACTAACGGAGTTGGGTACATCGTAGGCCAGGTCTGCATAAGTATCCCAGGTATTAAATCCTTCAAGTGAAGAATACAGGTTGTTTGCCGCCAGTTTAAAGTCTGCAGTTGTTTTCCAGAAAGTGGCGTCTGAAATAGCGTCTTTGGGCACAAGGTCAAGCCCTTTATTACAGCCTGTTAGTACCAGGAGTGAAAAAGTAAATACCTTAAAATATGTATGATTCATGATACTTTAGTTAATGGTTTAGAATTTAATATCCAGTCCAAAAGAAATTACACTGTTGAAAGGATAAGTTTGCTCATCAGAGCGTTCCCATGTCTCTTCGGGATCGAATGATTTATTCCATGTATCTTTTGAAAAAGTAAACAGATCCTGCCCGCTAACGTATATACGGACATTTTTCACTTTAGCTTTGCTGGTGATGTACTGAGGTAAATTGTACGCTAATGTCAATACCTTAAGCCTGAGGTAAGCAAGGTTATTCATGCGCATAGAAGAGTACCTCCAGTTCCAGTTACGTATTCCATCAAAGCCAACGGAACCAGGTATAATACGCGGATATTTTGCGTCCGGGTTTTCAGGAGTCCAGTTCTTACCATAGTAATATTCCAGGGGTTGCATCCATACCTGCCATAGGGGTACGCTGATTTCTCCTGTTCTGATACCCTGTCTTTTTCCTATACCCTGTAAAAAGATACTTACGTCAAATCCTTTGTAGGATACGCTGATATTGGATGAATAGGTGTACCTAGGAAGCAGGTTTCCAAGGTAAACCATATCCCCGGAAGTCCCTTTTGCAGCATCACCAAAGGCAGTGATCTTCCCATCGCCATCCACATCCCTGAACATTACATCACCTACACCGAGATTAGCAGGTACATTACCCAACTGTTTGTAAGCAGTCAACTGCTCTTCATTTTGAATAATACCATCAAATTTGTAGCCGAAATACGAATTCAGTGGGTATCCTTTCCTTGCGTAGATTAGTCCTTCTCCGTAAGCATCGTTTCCTTTCAGCTCTATTAATTTATTTTTACTATCGCTGAGCATTGCTGAAACACTATACCTTAAATTACCTATCCGGTCATTCCATCCTATTGAAAAATCCCATCCTTTTGTTTCTAACTTACCTATATTTTGTGTGGGCGCAGACCCACCTAATATTGCAGGCAACTGATCATTTACCAGCATGTTCCTGTTGTTCTTGATGTAATAATCAAAGCTCCCTGCCAGTCTCGAATTTAAAAATGCAAAATCAATACCTGCGTTTTTCGTTTCAATAGTTTCCCAGGTACGGTCTTGTGAGGCAATGCTGGATACTGCACCGGGTAACCCTACATTTGGTGATCCCATGGGATAGCTGCCAGAAATAGAGATGAGGGAGATATAGTCATAGTTGCCAAAACTCAATTCCTGGTTTCCTGATTGTCCCCACGATAACCTGGCTTTAAGATTGTCAAAAACATTCAGTGATCTGATAAAATTCTCTTCCGATACATTCCAGGCCACCGCAACAGAAGGGAATAAAGCGCTCCAGCGCTTGTCCTTTGCAAACTTTGAGCTACCGTCCATCCTTGTCGTGAAATCAACCAGGTATTTTCTGTCGAAGGAATAGCTCAGGCGGCCAAAGTATGACTGCAGTGCCCAATCGGAGGCGCCACCAGAGAAATTGGCATATTCTGTTTTTGTTCTGTCTGCCAGGTTTAATGTAAATATTTCATTGCTGGCAAAATTATACCCCGTAATGGATTGGTTCTGGTAGGTCTTCCCTTCCCGTGAAGCTCCTGCCATTACATTTAGTTTATGTTTGCCTGCTATTGTTTTATTATAATCCAGGTAGGCGGTATAATTCTGGTAAATATTTTTAGAATTCGTAAACAACGCGCTATTCGGGTTATTTACAATGTCAAAATCACTTCCGTCCCAATTATGCTGAGCGAATGTAGGGCGTGTTTCCTTCCTGTCATTAAAATCAATAATTATACCGGCCTGGCCTATCAACAGCAAATCATTGAGCAGCTTAATGTTTCCTTTCACATTAGTAGAAACCCGGTAGGCATTCTCCTTATTCAGACCACCTTCTTCAAGATACTGAACAGCATTTCTAAAACCTCCCTGGTATTTATACAACTGCCCCAATGGATTGTATATGGGAACATAGCTGCCCATTTGGTTTACGTAATATAATATGCTGCTAAGCGCAGTTGGCGTAGTTATAGGCTGGTTCTCAAAGCTGGTACTTGTTTCAATATTTATCTTGTCGGAAATCTTAAAATCATAGTTCATACGAAGATTGTACCGGCTGGAATGGTTTTCTCCATGCCTGAACACACCCTCGTTCCTCTCATACCCTGCCGAGAAAAGATATGAACTTTTATCATTGCCACCAGATATGCTGAGGTTATGCGTTTGCTGAGCACCAGGACCATATACTGCGTCGTTCCAGTCGTGCGACTGGTAAAATCCGGGAAAATTTTCCAGGTATTTCAGCCATCCTGTAGGGTCAGGCTCCGCATTGTTCCTGATCTTTTCAAAAACTTCCTCGGTAACGCCAGGCAGGTTCACATTCCTCATACCTTCATCATACATTTCGGCCAGATGCAAAGTGTTTGTCCTCTCCTTTAAAAACTGAGGAGTCTTTATTCCATAGTTCCCTGAATATGAAATTGAGGGTGCTCCTTTTTTACCTCTTTTTGTGGTAACTATTATCACTCCATCGGCGGCACGTGCACCGTAGATGGACGCCGCTGCATCTTTAAGCACGGTGAGATCCGCAATATCATTGGGATTAATGAGACTGAGATCTCCGGGAATGCCATCTATTAAAATCATCACCTTACTACCACTCACCGATGAGGCTCCCCGTACCTGCACGGCATAGTTCTCGAATCCCGGTCTGCCGCTTCCCCTGGTAATAGTTACACCGGGCAATGCTCCCTGCAAGGCATTCATCGTATTGGTAAGCGGCCTCGTCTCAAACGCCTTACCGTCTACTTTAGACACAGCACCTGTTAATTCTCCTTTTAATTTAGTTCCGTAACCAATTACTACCACCTCGCTGAGCTTGCTATCCAGCAGGTGTAAAACCACGTTTAGATTTGAATTACCTTTCAAATTCACTTCTTCTTTCCGGTAGCCAATAAATTCGAATACAATAACATCATTGGCTGAAGCTCTGATTGAAAAATTCCCGTTGGAATTGGTAGTAGTGCCCGCACTGGGATTACCCTTAACCGTTACGGAAACGCTTTCCAACGGATTGTTATGCTCATCCTGCACCTTACCGGTAATAGTTTTTTGCTGGGCAAATAACAAGCCGGATGAAAGGGAGAAAAACAGCATCAGTAAAAGTCCCGGGGAAGAAATCCATTTTTTCTTAGTAAGATTCTGATTAGTCATGACAGCAATGTTTTAGTCATCAATTTTAGAATTGAAAGTCAAATTTATATTTATGCTGATGTTCTATTGATGGATGATACTTGGTGTTTGATGGATTATTTTACGGTCATTGTAAAAACTGAATCGTTCAATATCCATTATCAGCTTTGTGAGTAAGCGCACCCTGGTGATTGTTGTCCAGATGAAGTATCTGCGCAAAAAGGTCAGCGGCTTTGGCTGCATGCGGTTTTCCCAAACCAAGATATCCGAGCGCCATTATATAATAACAATGAATTTTGTTCAACAGGTTCAGGTCGGCATCAAATACTAATAAACCGGGTAGTGAAACAGCAAAATAGTCTATACTGATATTGTCATTAATATGCTGCTCCCCAAAAGCTATCAGGCTTTTAAAAATTGTCGTAGCCTTTTCCGGATCGTTCAGTTTTATCCATGCCAATCCCTGATAAAATATTTTATCAGGCTGTGGGTCATTATAAAAAATAGCCTGGGCAGGTTCGCCGATGCCTTTTACCGCCATCTTATAATATTGATTTGCTTTTTCTTTATTGCCCAGTTTTTCATACACTATTCCTTTCCAGTAGTGAATATCATTTTCCTGCGCTCCGGCCAGTTTACCTTCACCCAGGTTAGATGGATAATTTTCTGCCTGGTTCAATAACTCAACCGCAGCTTCATATTTACCCTCCGCAATAAATTGTTTGGCAATCTCTATATTACAGATCAGGTATTGTCTGATCACCATCCCTTCCCCACCTTCCCAAGGATGGAACTTACGTGCACTTAAAAGTGATTTGGCTTTAGTGAAGTTTTCTAACTGGTTGTATAATGTTATTATTTCAAGCCAGAGGTCATCCCTTTGCTGTACTAAAGAAAAATGCCTGTTCAAAAGATCAAGGCGTTCAGTATGATCCCGGTTCAGCCTTTTATACAGTTGATCTAATTCCATCAACACACGGGCATCTGTTTCATCTAATGAAAAAGCTTTTTCCATACATTGTAACGCCTTATCCACATCATTACGCTTATTGTAATAAGCCAATGAAAGATTACGATGCACTGTAGGAAAACCGTCATCAATCCTTACCGATTGCTCCCAGCATTCAATGGCTTCATTGTATTGCCTTTTATCAAACCAGAAATTGCCGAGATAATAAAATGCCTTAGCGTCATTAGGATTTAGTTCAACCACCTTCTTAAATACAATAACATCTTCTATCTTATTGGGAAAAACAAAATCAGGAGAAAGTGATGCTGCATATTGAAAATGTGCTCTTGCTTCTTGCTGGTTCCCCGCCTGATAATTCAACCAGCCCAGATAATATTCAACTAAGGTATTTTGATTATCATGCGCTTTGTATATCGAAAGTAGTTGAATGGCTTCCTCATAAAGTCCTGCATGGGCATAATCAAAAGCATACTCTATAAAATTATTTGCATTATGCCTGCTGATATTTTTTAAGTGATTTAAAATATCAACTGCAGCCTGAGCATTGTCTTTTTTGTCTAACAGCGAAATGTATTTCTCAAACAAGCAACTAAAGTTGAAAGGATCTAATTCCAATGATTCATCAATAAAAATCTGTGCCTTTTTATATTGATCAAGTTTCCGGAGAATAAAAACACGGGTATGCCTTGCCGTATGACTATGGTAATTCTTTACCAGGGATTTCTCAATAAATGCTAAAGCATCATCATAGTTTTTTTTCTGTGTTGCAATTCTTGCAAGATTTAAATAACCTGCATGTTGCCAAGCATCGTTCCAGGTACTTTTATAAAACGCATCATACGCTTCTTCGTTTTTATTTTGCATTTTGAGCGACCAGCCCAGGTTATAGTAAGCCTCGCCATCATATGGATTGGGATTACGCTGGGTAATGGTTTCAATCGCTTTTTTGAAAAATGGTTCTGCCCTGGCAAATTGCCCCCGCCTCAAATACCACATTCCCATTGCATTATTATTGCGTGCGTCTTTAGGATCTCTCCTCAGTGCCTCCTCATAATAATCGATCGGTTTATATGTAGCATGACGATATTGTTCCAGGTGCTGACCGGTTAAAAACAACTGCTCATTGTTTTCAACGTCAGTAGGTTTCTTTGCAGGTTGCGCCGGTGATGGAATAGGCTGCTCAGTATATTTCTCCTCCTGGTAGCTTACCAGTTCTTTTCCTGTAGCAAGGTTGGTGACCAGCAATTTTATCTCCCCTGGCAGTATGCTATTGGCAAGTGTAACTTTTTTGTGATAAGGATTTTCCGGAGAAGAAGAAATGGTTTCGGTAAACAGGCATGCTTCGGCTTTCAGCAGTTGCACATTTACTTTTTCATATACCGATGTAACATATAATATGATCTCCGCCTCGTTGCCTTTTATTTCAAGATTGGCTACGGCTTCTTTAGTAGCATTCTTTACCATGCCTACTTCGCTGTATGGCATAAAATATTGTACAAAGGCTTTTTCCTCATAAGGCTGTATCCACGAAAAATCGGGCTGGTTATCTGTATAGACCCCGGTCATTAATTCGATGTATGGACCATCTTCATCAGTAAGGTTTTCATCCCATGTGCGCCCAAATTCACCATTACCCCAGGTCCATTGCTTTTTACCGGGAGCGATATGATGATCGGCTACATGCAGTAATCCGCCTTTGCTGTCATGCTCGTAACCGCCAATAAAATTGTACTTTGAGCTTACCGTCATATAGGATGTCGGCACAGGAATATTTTTATATCTTGAAATATCAGTACCCGGAGCATAGTCCACTTTATAATAAACGCCTCTGGCTACAGGAAAAGAGGATACATCTCTTTTGCCGTGATCATAGACCGCATGAACATCCGGCGGGAAGACAGATTGATAATGATCATTCACTTTAACTGCGGGATTAGCCCACCATAAAAAAGTTTGGGGAAAGGGCGTCCGGTTATACAGCTTTCCTTTTATCTCTATGTAGGCTTTGTCAGGATATATGGTAAACCCTGCCATGCCCTTGGTACGGAACATGCGCTCCACTTCGTTTACCCACACAGTTTTACTACCATCTTCATTTGCCGCAATCGTACAATCAACCGGCTCAAAAGTAGAAGGTCTGTGGTGCTGCGGCCAGTTAAATTCTATACCGCCTGAGATCCAGGGTCCGGTGAGCCCGACTAATGCAGGCTTGATTACCTGGTTATAATAAATAAAATGGCGCTGTTTTACTTTGTCATAGGCCATCTGTATCCTGCCTCCAAGCTCAGGCAGGATCATTATTTTCAAATAACGGTTTTCCAGGAAAACGGCTTTGTAAATTTTTTCGGTTTTGGTATCTTCAATTTTTTCTATCACAGCATAAGGATACACTACGCCGCTGCTACCCTGGTACACTCTCCTTTCCAGGAACATGGGATTTTTTTCAGGCAGCCCTGTAGGATAAGTTGGGATGCTGACCTGCTCTATCCACGCATTTACTTCTTCCCGGTTCATGACAAATTTATTTATATACGTTCAAAATTATTTTTTTATTACGGCTGGTTAAATGGAGTAATGTCCTGATTAGATGGATTTTTTTACTATTTTTAAACCTACTCTTCAAAAATGGAACACACAATAAAAAAGAAGGAAGGTTTCCAGGGACAAAAGCTTATTGTAATTCCCAAGCAGGTAATTAATAGTAAATGTGTAAAAAATGAAATGATCAATGCTCTGTATATTACAGATATAGGGTATTACCCCAAAGCCCGGTTTCATTATATGGAGCGTCCGCGTGGCGCGGAACAACATATATTAATTTATTGCAACGATGGAGAGGGACAGGTATTTATACGTAATAAAGCATATAAATTGGAGTCTGATGATTTTATTTTCATTCCGGTGGGAGTGCCTCATTCCTATACAGCCGATGAAAATGATCCATGGAGTATTTACTGGATCCATTTTAAAGGAATGGTCTCTGATAAGATTGTTTCTAATATCAGGAAGAAAAACGGGTTAAAAGGATTTATCCGCTTTAAAGAAAAAAATATTGAGTTGTTTAATGAAATATATGCACAATTAGAAAAAGGATACTCTAATGATAACCTGATATGTGCAAATATGTGTTTGGCTCATTTTTTTTCAACCTTTCTTTTCAATGACAAATATGATGCTTCAGGTAAATTAAGTAATAAAGATGCCATAGATATTGCTATAGATTTTTTAAGCAAACATACTCACAGTATATTATCCCTGGAAGAAATAGCCGGTGAAGTAAACTTATCGCCTTCCCATTTTTCTTATTTATTCAAGAAAAAGACCGGCTTTTCTCCTATGGAATATTTTAACCACCTGAAAGTGCAAAAGGCCTGTCAATATCTACTTTTTACCAAGCTTAGAATTAAAGAGATCTCCCAGGAAGTAGGCATAGAAGATCAATATTATTTTTCAAGAATGTTTGCAAAAATAATGGGACTGCCACCTAATGAATATAGGGAGAAAAGAGCAGGATACGCCAGGGAATAGTTGTTTGGGTCGTCTATACATAAAATCTATTCTGAAATTTTTTAGGCTAATATCAAAACCCTCATCCAGCATTTGGTGTCCTGCAAGAGGATAAGGCGAATACGTGATACTACGTTAATCAAGATAAAAATTTTATCCATTTGTAAAAAAGGGCGCACTCACGTGCGCCCCGGATGAAAATCAAAACCCTGTCTCAGCCCAATCACTAAGTGACTCTATCCTTTAATTTATGCATATAACTAATTTTAAAAAGTGAGAGATGTGACTTGCAAAAATGTCATTTCACATTTGTCTTTTTAGTTTATTCCACATCAACCTTTTCACCTCCCACTTTTATGGTTAATCAATAGGATTTTATTTCTTAAAATCATTTATCCCATAATAATACACTTCGCTGCTACCGGGATATACACCCTGTATCTGGAAATTTGCATCCTGGTGACCTATAGCCTGTTTTAAATCATCAACTGATTTTACAGCATCATTACCCACTTTTGTGATTACAAATCCAGGGCGCATATTCGTTTGGTCGGCAATAACGCCATCATTGATTTTCACCACCTGCACACCACCGGCAATTTTCATTTTGGCTGCATCTTCCTTATTCACGGTAGAAAATTCTGCGCCAAGCGACTGTACAGCGGCGGTTTCCTGTGAAGCAAATGTGCCCAGTTTATTCTTTAACACTGCATCAAAGGTTTTTTCTTCCTTATTCCTTATTACGGTTAAGCTTACTTTGTCGCCGGGTTTCATTCTCGCAATCATTTCGGAAAGTTGTGCATCTTTATGTACCGCTTCACCATTCACCTTAATAATAGCATCACCTTTCTTTATACCTGCTTCTGCAGCGGCACCTTTAGGATCAGTTTCCATTACCCATACCCCGTCAATATCATCATTTGCTATACCTAACTGTTTTTTAACTGCATCATTCATTTCATCAGGAGCCATACTTATACCGAGGTATCCTCTTTGTACAGACCCATACTTCATGATATCGCCTATCACTTTTTTCATAAGATTGGATGGAATTGAATAGGCATAACCTGCATAAGAACCTGTGGGCGAAGCAATAGCCGCATTAATACCAATCAGTTCGCCATTGGTATTGATAAGCGCACCACCACTGCTGCCCGGGTTCACAGCCGCATCGGTTTGAATAAATGCTTCTACAGGTGCTGATCCTTCGCGGTTGATACCTATATTCCGGCTCTTGGCACTCACTATACCCTGGGTAACAGTCACATCAAGATTCAGCGGATACCCCACTGCCAGTACCCATTGCCCAAGATGTACATCATCTGAGTTGCCAATCGGCATTACTTTAAGTCCTTTCGCATCAATCTTAATTAATGCAAGGTCGGTATTGGGATCGGTGCCAATCACTTTTGCTTTATAACTGTTCCTGTCATTAAGGGTAACAGAAATATCGGTGGCGCCATCTACTACGTGGTTATTAGTCACTATATATCCATCGCTGCTGATGATAACACCAGAACCGGAAGCTCTTTGTTCGGGCTGTTGAAACCCCTGAGCACCATCACCAAAGAAACGCTTAAAGAAATCATTATCACCAAACATGCCTCCAAAGGGATCCTGTTCAGTCCCCCGTTTGCCCGCAACCTGTTTGAACTTTGTAGTTGTTCGGATATGTACTACAGAGGGCACTGCCGAAGTAGCTGCTTTTTCGAAATCAACAGGGGCTACGGTACCATTTGTAAATGCAGTATTTACTATAGTAGGTTTTGTATTATCTAAAATACTGTTTTCTGTTTTCGGGCTGTGTGTCCACAATCCGTAAGCTGCTGCAGTAGTAATAATTCCTGCTGCAAACGCTATAATACTCAATCTGCCTTTCATTGTCTTAATTTTTTAATTTTTTTGATTTTGATTTACGCTGTAAAGTTTTGCAGGCAATACTGAATACATTCTGAAGAAATCAGAGGAAGAAAGTATAAATCAATGCCAAATCATCTTTTTTACAGATGCTTTAACACAAGGAGTTTTTGTTTCGTTAAATTTTTAGAATTGGGTATTTTATTCGCCTTAACTTTTTGTATGATTTTGTACGCTCAATTTCATAGCTTTTGCCTCTGAGCCGGCGGGCTTCGTAACATTATCCTAAGTATGCAATCACCCTAATCTTTTTAGTTCTGTATTTGCAGTCAAAACACTCATTCCGAAAAAACTGAGATGACCGTAAAACAATGCATGTTGGCAACAAAGCTGTACTGCAGCTTGTAGTGGTATATATTACAAATAGTATTGGCAATGGCTAAACCAAGTCCTATACTGTTATTATCGTTGCCGCCTTTTACAAAGCGGTTAAATATTTTTTGTTCATCAAGTGGTGTTTCACTCCCGCTATTGCATATACGAAAACGATTTCCCGTAATTGTTATATGAATTTTACCCCCCGGGATATTATGGCGGATGGCATTGGCAAGCAGGTTACCGGCAAGTATCTCAACCAATGCCCGGTCTGCATTCAGGGAAATATCATCTCCTGGCTTAAATGTTACATCAAGTGACTTTTCCCTAATCTGCATATCATATTGCTGAAGCAACGACAGTACCACCGGGCGAAGGGTGACCATTTCTACATTTGCAAACTGTTTGTTTTCAATCTTAGTAAGCAATACCAGGCTTTTGTTGAGTCTCGACATACGTCTGCCCGCATCAGCAAGTTCTCCTATCAGTTGTGCCTGCTCTGCCGTCAATGGTGTTGTTTGCATCAGCAATTCCAGTTTGCTTTGCAATACGGCGAGAGGTGATTGCATTTCATGTGATGCATTTTCAGTAAAAGCTTTTTCACTTATATAGGCATCCTGTGCACGCCGGGCAAGCCCTTCCAGCGAACGGTTAAGATCATTAAACTCTTTTACAGAAGACTGTTCAAGCGATAATGCTTCATGTTGATCAATATTGTATCGTTGCAGCCTTCCTAAAGTATGATAAAATGGACCCCATATTTTTTTTGAAAGATTTCTATTGATTAGAAACAACCCTAATAATAACAATACAAGCAGCGCCAGTTGAATCTTTACAATATTGGCAATCAGGCTGAAATTGTCGAGCAGGGAAGTCTTTACCTGCAACACACAAGGCTTGCCATTGATACTGAAACTTGATGTCAAAATACGGTGGGGTACATTTCGGCCTGTAGCACTGTCAAATATCTCTACTGATGCCAGTGAATCATATACCCTTGATACAGTAGTGATAGATATTGAAACATTTCTATCTGCAAACTGAAGTTGCCCCAGGGTATTTTTTACCACCGCTTCCCCTATTTTCGGTTTAAGTAATTCTTTGGTTGCCATTAAATCCCGGTCTACTCCCTGCAGCACAAGTTGTTGTACCACTACATAAAAAATAGGTATCTCCACCAGTAAAAGAATTACTGAATATACGAGGTAACGCCGGATTGTTTTTTTAAGCAACTTCATCTGATCGTAAACTTGTAACCTATTCCGTAAACGGATTCTATATAATCTTCACACCCTGCAGCAGAAAGTTTTTTCTTGAGGTTTTTGATATGGGCATATATAAAGTCAAAGTTATCATATACATCAGCGCTTTCGCCGGAAATTTTTTCTGCGATGGCATTTCTTGAGATGACTCTGTTCTTATTGGAAGCAAGATATAGCAGAAGGTCATACTCTTTCCTTGTAAGGTCAACCGCCTGGTCGTTTACCATCACTACTCTTGCCAATAAGTCAAAGTTCAGTTCATTGATAACAAGTGCATTGCTACCCTGAAAACTTTTTCGTCGGATAACGGCTTCAATTCTTGCACTAAGCTCAGACAGGTGAAAAGGTTTTGGAAGATAATCATCGGCGCCGAGTTTCAAACCGGCTATTTTATCATCGAGAGAATCCTTAGCCGATATAATAATGACCCCATCGGTTTTCCGGTCAGCTTTTAAGGCTTCGAGTACTTTAAGACCATTTCCATCGGGTAGTGATATATCAAGTAAGATACAATCATATTCATATGTCTCCACTTTGTTCATTGCTTCTCCAAAGTTAAATGCAGTATCGCAAAGATAATTCTCCTGTTGCAGATACTTTACCATACTGCCCGACAATTCTTTTTCATCTTCTACAATAAGGATTCTCATTGTTTTTTAAAGTAAATGTAGGCATCTGTGAGCAAATAATATTTATAGCAGATATAGTGGCTCAATTTATTCTGTACAAAAAAAAGAGAGATGTCTGGAATGTATGAATAGAAATTCAAAGTAGAAACATTCGTGTATCTGCAGCTCCCCTTATCCCTGTAAGTGGGTATATGAATCCCCGAAGATTATTTAAAATTAAATGACTACAAGTATTTCTGAATATTTCATACATTTAGTAAGAGTAATTTTAAATCTGTTAACGATGAAGAAATATCTGTTATTCACCCTTGCTTACTTCGCTTGTGCCTTCTTTAGCCTGCGGGCACAGAATTTCAAAAAAGCTGATATCAGGGACATTGGCTTGTTTCCGCAACAAAATGACTTTCGAAATACACTGAACATTTCAGGCATCTGGAAGTTTAAAAAAGACTCATTGGGAGTTGGCGAGAAAGAACATTGGGAAAATGGTTTAAGTGAAAGCATTCCAATAGCCGTGCCGGGAAGCTGGAATGAACAATATGAAAATATCCGGGATTATATGGACATAGCCTGGTATGAACAAAACACGTTCATCCCCGAAAGCTGGAAATCACAAAAAATATTTTTGCGATTCGGTTCCGCTAATTATGCAGCAAAAGTCTGGCTCAATGGAAAACCCATAGGCTTTCATGAAGGTGGTCATTTGCCATTTGCATTTGAAATAACAAATGAAATTATCTGGGGTACTCCAAACAGGATAACCGTTCAGGTGGAAAATATTTTAAAACCCAATCGTGTTCCACCCGGAGGACTTGCCGGCGGTATGTTCAGCAATAACCCGCCGACTAACTATGATTTCTTCCCATACTGCGGACTGGAACGCCCTGTGTGGTTATACACTGTCCCCCAAAATTACATGAGCGATATTACTGTAAAAACATCCATCCGGGATAATAATGGCTCCGTATTAATTAATGTGAGAAAAGAGGGCATATCAAAACAGGGAAAAATAAAATTAGAGGGTGATGGAAAAGTAATTGAATCTTCGTTTTCATTCACCAAAAATGATGCGACAGCAACAGTCAATGTACCCGGCGCCCACCTGTGGAACCTGAATGACCCATATTTATATAAGCTGACCATAACCCTGCAGGAAGGGAAAAAAACAACCGACAGATACATAATGGATATTGGGATACGTACCGTGTCTGTGACGGATAAACATATATTGCTGAATGGCAAACCGGTTTTTCTTAAAGGTTTTGGCAAGCATGAAGATTTTGCAGTATTTGGAAAAGGAACCGCTCCACCCGTTATTGTTAAGGATTATTCATTACTGAAATGGATAGGCGCTAATTCATATCGTACTTCTCATTATCCTTATGATGAAGAATATATGAATATGGCCGATAAGGAGGGCATTCTTATTATAGATGAAATTCCCGCAGTGGGTTTGTATTTTGATAACAATCTGCAATTAATTAATGAGCGCAAGGAAACGTGCAAACAGCAGATACACGAATTAGTGGCAAGGGATAAAAATCATCCTTCAGTTATTATGTGGAGCCTGGCAAACGAACCGGTTGCAAGCAGGGGAAGCTTTAACCTGTCCAATAAATCCGCATCGGATTCTGTTTCTTTAAATTTTTTCCGAGAATTATTTCAAACAGTTAAAACACTGGATGATACACGTCTTTCTACGATTGTAGGTTTACAAAACGGGCCCGACGAATGGCTTGGATTGTCAGATGTTATTTGTATTAACCGATATTATGGATGGTACACGCAGAATGGAGATATTGCCACCGGAGCAAAAAAACTGGATGCAGAACTGGATCATTTGTACAGTACATTCCACAAACCTGTTATGCTTACAGAATTCGGCACAGACACCTACCCTGGTATGCACGATTTTCAGTCTGAAATGTTTACCGAAGAATACCAGGTGCAATTTATTAAAGCCTATTTGGATGTAGCAGATTCCAAAGACTTTGTTACAGGTATGCATGTTTGGGCATTTGCCGATTTTAAAACAGCGCAGGGAGTGATTCGTTTTGGAGGTATGAACTGGAAAGGTGTTTTTACAAGAGACAGAAAGCCAAAGGCTGCAGCATTCTATTTACGATCCCGGTGGACCAGGCAATAAATATAAAATTATGAAACGGGTAGTGATATTCTGCGGCTCCAGCATTGGAACAGAAAATATTTTTCACCGGGAGGCAACTCAGTTGGGGACAATGCTTGCCATGGAAGGTATAACTATTGTATATGGCGGTGCAAAAGTAGGACTAATGGGTGCCGTAGCCAGCGGAGCGCTGCAACATGGTGGAACTGTAATTGGCGTACTTCCTCGTTTTCTTCAATCCAAAGAAATAGCCCATCCCGGTTTATCAGAACTTATACTGGTAGAAAGTATGCATGAACGCAAAAATAAAATGAATGAGTTGTGTGACAGTGTAATTGCATTACCGGGAGGATATGGTACTATGGATGAATTTTTTGAAATGCTCACCTGGGCACAATTGGGGCTGCACCAAAAACCCGTGGCATTGCTTAATACTGCCCGCTTTTATGATCCGCTTATTACAATGGTGCACTCCATGATGGAGAAAGGATTCCTAAAACCTGTCAACAGGGATATGCTTATATACAGCGATAACATAGATGAACTGCTGCACAAAATGAGAAACTACATTCCTCCGGTTGTGGAAAAATGGATAACTAAAGAAAAAACATAGAGGAAGATTGTAGTGTTGAAACTAAAGACCTATAACCTGAACGCTGGACGCTGATTGCTCACAGCTCATCCCTCCTACCCATTTTTTCTCTGCAAATAAAGATCTGTATGATCAGTTAAACTGATTAATGTATCTATAGCCGATTCATCAATATCTTCAACTTGTTCAACATCCTTAATACGGCGTATATCAAAATTGGAAAAAAGATATTCAGTAAATCTCCTGGGTTCTTCATATAGAAACGGACTGTATTCTATAATTATTTGGAGGTTTGGATTATTGGCAATAGTTTGTTTCATACCCTCAAATACAAAAGGCTCCGCCCCTTCCACATCCATTTTTATGATGTCAACTTTTTTAATATCCTGTTCTTTCAAATAATTATCAAGTGTAATTGTCCGTACATCAATTAAAGTTTTTGGAACAATCAAGCTGTCAGTTCTTTTTATTATACTTGCTCCACCAAACGATTCTTCAGGTATTTGCAGTTGCAATATACCTTCTTTTGCAGAAAGGGCTAACTCAGCAACTTGAAACCCCGGCCCGTTTACACCCGCAGTTAATCGAAGCAATTTTGCAATTGCCGGAATGGGTTCAAATGCTATTGTTCGGCCTTTATCTCCGGCAAGAGCAGACATTAACACAGAAAAATAACCCACGTTGGCACCTATATCCAGGCAGGTATCACCAGGTCGTACAATTTTGGCCAGGCATTGTGTAAGCCATGTTTCCCAAAATCCATCCATTATTAAATGGGGAGCAATACCCCTGTCGCGGGTGTCAATATAAATTTTATATTTTGTAAGCACACGACAAAGTGCTACATGATCTTCAAGGTAAGCATAGCTGGTATAGTGCCGGCAGGGAGACTCAAATTCAAAGCCCGGTAGTGATGCTATATCTTCTATTTTAAAAAAAGGATTCATTTTTTAAACGTTTTGTTTTTATGATCAGATAATGTAAAAAAATACTACTTTATAATTATAGCAATGATTGATATACTTTCAAATATTGTGCTGCACTTTTTTTCCAGTCAAACAATTTACCCCGATTGATAACGGTCTGTGACATATTATTGCTGTTGAATCTTTGCATCCCTTCCTTAAAAATAGTCTGCATGTGATCTTCATCAAAATTGTTGAAATAAAATGCGGCATCGCCGCCTATTTCGGGTAAAGAAGTAAGCCTGGAAAGGAACAAAGGCTTACCAAAAAGCATGGCTTCCACTACGGGTGCACCAAAACCTTCAGCCAGTGACGGGTGCATAAATGCAAGACAGTTGCTCAAATACCAGCTCTTATCATCTTCTGATACCGGGCCGGTTAGATGCAGGCGATCAAAAACACCTAATTCAGTAGCAAATTTCTTCATTGATATAATATAATCCGGTTCATCCAATCTGCCGGCTATTACCATTTCCAATTCAGGATTGTACTTCAACAATGGCAATAGTACATGATAATTTTTTTTGGTGTTTACATACCCCATCCCAAATAAAAATGGCTTATCAATTTTTTTATCAGGAGATTTTGTTTGTGAAGGGATATTTACCCTGTGAATACCGTTATGAATTACATACAAAGGTTTGTTACCGGTAATACAGTTTTTCAGCACATCAGATTTTGTAAACTCAGAAATACACACTATCGCATCACTTCTGTTAATAAGCGTCTGGGTATGTGCCATACTTTTCTGCTGTTCCTCTAAGGGTTTTCTCTCATGTAATGGATTGAGATCATGGATGGTGAGCAGAATTTTTATGCCAGGATACTTTTTCTTATCCGGTAATATCCTACCTGATTGAAAAGGAGCATGCCACACTCTGCATCCCTGTAAAAATGGTTTCCAGTATCTGTGCCATTTTTTTTCGTTTACAATATTTAAATTTTCATCCAAACTTCCCTTATGTTTTTCAGGCAGATACATTTTCATATTAAAATGATTCTCCTGTTCCAAAAGTTTATTTACTTCCAAACCCAGGTTCAAACAATAATGGTATAATCCAGAATTAGGAAAACGCATTAAATCGCAATCTAAAATTACAGAGGGCATAAGTATCAAAAATTGTAGTGCTATATACAGCATATAGCTTGCCATTTATTGCAATTACAAAAAATAAAAAAATAAAAAATAATTGTGCAACGTATCTGAAATCAACATTGTCACCACAAATATTTTACACAAATACATTTTGTAAATTGACTTTTAAAAAACAACAGGTACAATCATGATTACTTTTTTCATTAATAAAGGTATACACTGAAACTGGAGTCCAATGCTCTGCAATTATCTTCACTGACTTTTGCATATTAATAACAACTGATTCAAAAACAGTGTATGAATTTTGCTTTATCTGAAAAGAATTCCAGGTAATAGACTATACCTGTACGCTATTCTTCAATCCCCATCTCTACATCCGAAAGAAGTAAATGCCATTTTGAAACTTACAAAATAAGTTATGAGGAATATTATGTTTGATTGTGAAAGGATGAAATATCCTAACACAGGGTTATATTACTATTGTTTGAACCTGGGACTGCATATTCAGAAGAAGCTAAGCACTTCTGACAATGAAAGGTTGAGTTTCTTTTCACCTTTATTTGCCCAGCCTGCTTTGGGTAACAACTCCCCTCATATTACCCAGCACTCTTATCAAAAATTCTTAATGCCATCGCTAAAAGATTACGATATATGGCATTGTACTTATCAAAACTCTCACTATATCCCCAGGCGAAACAAAAAAATTAAAGTAGTATTAACAATCCACGACCTTAATTTCCTGTATGAATACAAATCGGATTCCAAAAGAAAAAAACATCTGCTACACTTACAGGAAAATATTAACCGGGCAGATACCATTGTTTGTATCTCTGATTTTTGTCGCCAGGATGTGATGCATCATTGTAATGTGAAACAAAAGCCGGTGCATGTAATACTTAATGGCACCAATCATTTACCGCCACCTGGTCTTGCATCCGATTCCTATAAACCCAAAAAACCATTTCTTTTTTCATTAGGAGTCATCTGTCCTAAAAAGAATTTTCATGTACTGCTTCCTTTGTTAAAGCTAAACAAGCATCTTGAATTACTGATTGCAGGAAGTACCAATGACAAAGGTTATCTTGATTATATATATACATCGGCCCGGAAACTGAGAGTAGATGAGAACCTGAGATTACTGGGTACTATATCCGAAAAGGAGAAATCATGGTATTACAGAAACTGTTATGCTTTTGCATTACCGTCAATAGCCGAGGGGTTTGGGCTTCCGGTAACAGAAGCCATGTCGGTGGGGAAACCTGTTTTTCTGTCATCCTGCACAGCTCTTCCGGAAGTAGGCAGCAACATGGCATTTTATTTCCAGGATTTTTCAGAAACACACATGCAAAATGTATTTACAACAGGAATGGAAACTTATCGTGAGAAAAAAATGAAAAGGGCAATAGTGAAGCACAGTGAAAATTTTAGTTGGGATAAAGCTGTGGAGCAATATTTAAACGTTTACCGTTCGTTATATTAAGGTGAAACGTGTAGGGTGTAAGAAATAAGGAACTACTTATTACTTGTAACCGGACACTTATCACAGGCAAGAAAACAACCCGGTTAATTTCAATTAAACTATTATGAAGATATACAGAAGACTATTCAATTATACCAGACCTTTGGGAAAATTCATTTTACCCTTTTCAATATTTACCATAGTTGCTGCATTCTTCAGTGTTTTTCAGTTCGCATTGATTATCCCCCTGCTCAACTTTCTTTTTAACCCTGTGGAGATTGCAGATGCAGCCAAATATATTAAAGCGCCTGAATTTCATATGTCTGCCAACTTTTTTAAAGACTATTTCTATTATCTCATATATAATTTTAAACAAACCAACCCTGTTTACGCATTATATTTTTTAGCTGCCATCATAGTACTTTCAGTAATTCTCACTAATATTTGCCGCTATATGGCACAGCGTTGTCTTGTTAATACAAGAACACTTTTGGTAAAACGTCTTCGCGAAGCATTATTTGAAAAAATAAATCACCTGCAACTGGGATATTTTACCAAAGAACATAAAGGTGACTTAATATCCCGTCTCAACACAGATGTCTATGGAGTAGAAGGCGCAGCATCCAGTTCACTCGAAGTTTTGTTCAAAGAGCCATCCCTGCTCATTGGATATTTTATTGGTTTATTTGCTATATCTGCAAAGCTTACCATTTTTACTTTAATCATTATTCCTATATCGGCCTTTGCAATAGCTGCTATTACAAAAAAATTGAAAAAAGAAGCCAAAGATGTACAGGCTTCTGCGGGAAGGCTACTCACTATGATAGATGAAACTCTGATGGGCATGCGTATTATACGTTCATTTAATGCCACCAGGTTTATTTTAAAAAGATTCAGCCAGGAAAACGATTTTTACCGTCAGGCCAGTCTTTCAAGTTTTAAGAAAAAAGAATTAGCTCCTGCATTTTCAGAAGCAGCTGGCGTGATGGTAGTCGCCTGTATTTTAGTGTACGGTGGCGGATTGGTATTATCGGGGAATGGTAATCTTCAGGCAAGTGCTTTTATTGCATTCATAGCCATATTCTCGCAGGTAATCCGCCCTGCAAAAGCAATTGTAGTAGCGCTTTCTAATATACAACAGGGACAGGCAGCGGGTGAACGAATTCTTGAAATATTAGATAAGCCAGTGGAGATTGCCGACCGTCCCAATGCTATAGATCTAAAAATATTTAATCATACTATAGAATTACAAAACGTATCGTTTGCGTATAATGAAAAACAAGTGCTGAAAAATATTAACCTGGTTATCGAAAAAGGAAAAACTATTGCCCTTGTTGGTCCTTCCGGAGTTGGTAAATCTACCATTGCTGATCTGATCCCCAGGTTTTATGAAGCTACTTCAGGCAAGATATTAATTGACGATCTTGATATAAGAGAGTATACTATGGAATCTCTGCGAAGCCACATGAGTTTTGTTACCCAGGAAATTATTCTTTTCAACGATACCATATTCAATAATATAGCACTTGGTGCCCCAAATGCAAGCATAGATGAAGTGATTGCTGCTGCGAAAGTGGCGAATGCACATGACTTTATCATGGAAACGGAAGAAGGTTATAACACAATAATCGGTGACAGAGGAATTCGATTATCGGGCGGACAACGCCAGCG
>JAFDXG010000169.1 GCA_018268105.1 Bacteroidota bacterium
TGGCTTTTGAGCAAAAGACAACAAACCGACAAAACAGATTTTATTGACCAGTTGAGCAAAACCAAATCATCTATTGAGGAAAGTTTGGTTAAAGAGTTTGGCAAGCAAACCGAATTGATGGATTCTCAATTGCATTTAATTGAACAACAGAAGACAACTTTACAAGCCACGCCAAATGCAGAGCCTGACCATTCATTAGCTTTGAAAGTTGCAAGTGAAATCAATCTAATTGAAAGAAACATCAATCTAATGGATTCAAAAACAAAAGGCTTAAAACAGTTACAAGCATCAGTTGGCAAATTGAAAGACAATCTTTCTGCCAATGGTTATGAAATGCCCGAACTTTTAGGAAAAGCTTTCAATCAAGGTATGAGGGTAATAGTTGCCACTTCTATTCCAGACGAAAATCTTGAAAAGGGGCAAGAAATAATAACCAAGATTTTAATACCACAGGTTAATTACAATGACAAAATGATTCAAACAGCCCAAATAGAAGTTTCTGTTGGCTACTAAACAATAAAACAATTTCAAAGTATGAGAAATAAAATTGACTACGGCATTGACTTAGGAACAACCAATTCGGCAATTGCGAGAATGGAAAATGGCGTTCCAACCATTAAGAAATCTGAAACCCTTAAAGATACAATCCCTTCGTGTATAACCTTTAGCCGAAAGCAAGATATACTCGTTGGCGATACTGCTTACAATGTATTGAAAAATGATAGTGCAAGGGCATTGAAGACTTTTGAAAAGGGACAAAAGAACACTTTCATTGAGTTTAAGAGAACTATGGGGACAACTCACAAAGAAGAGTCTTTTAATATGAATAGAAGTTTTTCATCCGAAGAGTTATCTGCTGAGGTATTAAAGAAGCTGAAATCACTTGTTCCAGATGAAAATATATCTTCAATCGTCATAACCGTTCCAGCTAAATTTTTGAATCCGCAAAACGAAGCTACAATGCAAGCGGCTAAACTTGCAGGGTTTAAACATATTGAACTATTACAAGAACCAGTGGCTGCCGCCACTGCTTATGGTCTTGGTTCAAAAAGTAAAGACGGTTTTTGGTTGGTTTTTGACTTCGGAGGTGGAACATTTGATGCTGCATTGATAAAGGCAGAAGAAGGAATTTTGGCTGTTAAAGATACAGATGGTGATAACTGGCTTGGTGGAAAAAACTTAGACGAAGCAATTGTAGACAATCTTATTATTCCTTATCTACAAGAAAATTATGCTATTGACTTTGTAATAAATGATTCAACAAAAAAGGAACTTTTAAGAGCAGCAGTTAAATTCCACGCAGAAGTTGCCAAAAACGAACTATCATTTAAAGATAAGGCAAGGATATTAACAAATCGTGGAGATTTGCGTTTTGAGGATGAAAATGGGGAAGAGCGAGAAATTGATTTAGAATTGACTGAAAAAGATTGAGAAATAATATTTTCGCCTACATTTCGAAAGGCAATTGATATCACCAAAGACTTATTAAAACGCAATAATTTAAAAGGTTCAGACCTTGGAGCATTGATTTTGGTTGGTGGTCCAACTTATTCGCCAATCTTGCGAAGAATGCTCAAAGAGCAAATCACAGACAAAGTTGATACTTCTGTTGACCCAATGACTGTAGTTGCAAAAGGTGCTGCTTTATTTGCTTCTACAATCTCAGTTTCAGACGAAGTAAAAGAAACCACAAGAGATAAAACCAAACTTCAATTGGATATTAAATACGAAGCTACCACCGTTGAATTAGACGAAATGGTAAACTTGAAAGTGTTGAAAGATAAAACTACTGGAACATTCCCTGACAAGATTTATGCTGATGTAGTTCGTTTTGATGGTGCTTGGTCAAGTGGTAAAAAACTTATTGGCGAAAAAGCGACAATTGTTGATGTGCTTTTGGTTGAAGGTCGTTCAAACTCCTTTGAAATAAATGTTTATGATGAAGCAGGTAATAAATTAGAGTGCCAACCGCACCAATTTAGCATATTACAAGGTATTGGTGGACTTGATGGTATGCAAGTTCTGCCCTACCATATTGGAATTGCTAAGTTTTTCCATACTGAGGGCAAAGATTTATTTCTGCCAGTAAAAGGATTAGAGAAAAGCAAAAAAGTTCCTGCAACGGGTGTAATCAATGGTTTGAAAACAAGAAGTGCAATCAGACCCGGAATGATAAAAGACATTATTCGTATTCCTATTTACCAAGGTGATTTTAATGCAGAAGGAACAAATCCCGTTTTAAACAACTTCATAACCGAAGTAATCATTACAGGAGAAAGTTTGCCTGCATTGTTACCCGAAGGTAGCGATGTGGATATAACCATAAAGGTTGACAGGTCGCAGTTGATGAAATTCAGTGCTTACTTTCCTTTGCTAAACCACACAGAGGAATTAGAAATTGAAATAAAGCAAACGGAACCGCCAACAGAAGAATTGTTAACCAAAGAAATTTCAAAAGCAAAAAGAACAGCCCTAAAGGTAAACGCCAATGATGTTTCGGAAAAATTAGAAGCTCTTGAAGAACAATTAGAAAACGAAAAAGGAAGTGCAGACGGGAAAATGAAAATTCTTGATGGCTTGCGAAAAGAACTTTTGAAATTAGATAGTGCTGAAAAAGTTTCTGAATGGCCAAAGGTTGAGCAGGAACTAAAAGACGCTTTCTATGAGTTGGAAGATTTAATAGAAAAGATAAAAGCCAATAGTGATGATGATGATTTGAATATGGACAAAGTTGAAGCCCATATTCAAGAATATAAGAAAACAATTGAGCAAGTTATCAAGGACAAAAACACCAAGGAAGCGAAACA
>JAFDXG010000016.1 GCA_018268105.1 Bacteroidota bacterium
GTTGTACTTAAATTGACACACTTCATTTTTCTCATTTTTAAGATATAGCCATTTCCCTCCAACATACCATCTGTCACGCCCATTTTGAAAAGGAATGTCCTTGTAATCTAATTCTACTAACTTGTCAAACCTAAAGCTGATTGGTTTATTCCAGGGAAAGATATAGTTTATCTCAAGTCTGTGTTCATAGAGATTTATTGTCGCTAAATATTGTCCAAAATTTGCGTAAAAAATAAGTAGGACACAAAGAAAAACTATGAAAGTCGTAAAAGATGCCTCTAAGTTAAATTGTCGAAATGTAATGAGTGCTAAATATCCCAAACTAAGTCCTACGGCAATTGTCAGTATGAGGAAATAATTGAATGGTTTTTTAGTAACCAAAATTTCTTTGTCAAATATGTCAATGGTGTCGGATGTCATTTGTTGTTGCAGCTAACGGTACGGGTATTGCCGAAGGCGGGGATTTTTAGTACAAATGTTCAATCGAAGAACGAATGTTGAACCTTGCAAAAATGTCCAATCGAAGCCGTTCAGCCCCGCTTTTGGCAATACCTTGTTGGCGGTAGTTTTAGTCCACAAATGTTTCTTGAATTACGGTTTTCACTTTCACAATTTCCTTATCAGTTAATTGTTCAAATCGTTTAACTATTCGTATTCTGTCAATTGTCCGAACTTGGTCAATAGCTATCCAACCTTTTGTTGCTTTGTGCTTCACTTCAACTCTCGTTGGATATGACTTTGAACTACTTGTCATTGGTGCAACTACAATTGTCTGCAAATACTTGTTCATTTCATTTGGCGACAACACAATGCAAGGTCTTGTTTTTTTCATTTCGCTTCCAATCGTAGGGTCAAGGTTAACCAATACAATGTCATATTGATTTATTTGCTCCATTCTTCAAAATTTTCATCTTCAAAAACATCGTCCATTAAAAGTTGGTCGTCACCATTTTCGTGCATTTTTTTAAATGCTTTTTCCCAATTTTTTCGTGGCTCGGCTTTGGGTTTCAAAATGATATAACCTTTTTCAAGGATTAACTCAATTTTGTCGCTTATGCTGTATTTTTCAAGGATGGTCTTGGAAAGTCTAATTCCTTTTGAGTTACCAATGTTAATGATTGAAAGTTCCATAAAATCTGTTTTGTGATTACAAAGTAATTACAAAATTATCAAACTTCCAAATTGTCGAGAAAGGAATTTGTTAATTGGAGGGTGTCCGAAAAAATTACCGCCAACGAACAGGGCTTGGCGATGGCGGGGAAATATATATTCTTTCGCCCGAACGTCAGCCCAATAAAGAACTAAAGTACAGAATAAGTACAAAAGTTCAGCAAAGAATTTTCAGCCCGGAACTGCTGATGAACAGCGAACAAAAAGCTGATGAAATGCACGTCAGCCCCGCTATTGCCAAACCCACTGTAAGCAGCTGGCATTTCTGTCAATTACGTAAGCATTCCATAAGTCGTCAAAATTGTTAGTATTCCAACAATTCCAATTGTCGCCAGCATATATTTCTTGTCAATGCTATAAATTTCTCTGATATTTCCTTTACTAATTGTCCATAATATTCCGCCCCAAAAAGCAAGTGTCAAAATATGTGTTATCGGTGAAGTCTGCGGAAATATACTGTCTAATATAGCCACACCAGAAGATTTCATATTGATTGTCAAAATAAAAAGTCCGAAGGAAGAAATAGCAGAATAAGTTAGATAAACAGCTAAAAGTGTCCACCCAATTTTTTTGCGTTTAAAAAAAAGAAATGTCGCAATAGGAATAATTACAAATGGAAGAAAATACAGCATCATACTAAAGTCCCACTTTGCTTCATTGTTGGTAAACATAAAACTAATCATGCCAAATTCTTTATAAATTTTGAAAATGAAAAGTCCACAAAAAACAATGCTAATAATTTTAATTAGTTTCTCTGCGGTTGCTGTCTCTGCCTGAATTGGATTCACATTGTTAAGAAGTAAAGTGCCAATATTTTTCATTTTATTTTCTATGTTATTTATTTTTTGGCGTTTTACTTCTTTGCCTTCTTGTTGAATTGCAAGTTCTGCTTTTACAATTTCTATTTCTTCTTCACTTAATTGTCGGGAAGCGAAAATAGTTTTTGCGGTTTCAACCGCTTGTGACGGGTACTCGTTTGGATTGTGAATTATTTTGAGTAAGTCTGTGTTACTGTAATCTTTAAATGTCTTTGTGAAGTCCATTTGTGTGTAGTTAGTTTTGCTTGCTGCTTACGTTTTAGGCTTGGCGATGGGCTGGAATTCAATGAACGTCTCGCCCGAACGTCAGTCGATTGAAAAACTACAGCCGAAGGTAAATACAAAAAGCCGATATTTGTTCGTCTGCTGGAACCGAAGCTGATAGCGAACTGCAGCCGATTGTTATTCCGTCAGCCAGCCTATTGCCAAACCTAATGTAAGCGGCTGTTTATTTGTCAAGCCCAAGTTGTTTCCGCATGTCAAGGTTAAAATTGTACTGTTCCTCAACCGGAATAATCTTTCGTGAATTTTTGTTTATGTTCTTGCCTTCCTTTGTCCATAGAAACGGATAGAAATTATAAACTTGGTCGCCGCTTAACTTTGAAACTTCGTCTCTCCATTTTGTCCATCTATTTCCTTTATAAAATTCGTCCAAATCATTGTTAAAGCAAAATTGTAAAAATTCAGAGTAAGTAATATCAAGCGGTTCATACTCTAAATCGTCAGGTGAAAAATAATACACTTTCCCTAAGTCCTTGCCAAGTCCACCGCCATTTAAAATATAAAATCCACCAATTGCATCGTCGGCGATTAATAAAAATGGTGGCGCTTCTCCAAACTCTTTAAATGATTTTCCTTTGTTCCAATCTGGAAGCGTCCGTGTAAGTTTTGTATTTCCCGAACCAAGAATTCTAATCCAACCATCGTCAATCAAAAGTCCGCCTGTCATATAAATAACTGCTCCCATTAATGAACGGGTTGTTACTTGGGTTTTATATAAAGCATCTTTTGCTTGCACTGTGTCAACCGTCAAAATCTCCACTTTATTTTTAGCAGATTTAATCCAATCTTTTACAATTGTCCAACCTGGGTCAGTCTTATTTATTAGTTCTTCAACTGGTCGCATTTTGTTTTGAGCAATCGTTGTAAAAGTAAGTAGAGTCAGTATGGTTGTGAGGAAATGTCGTGTCATAATGTTAGTCGGTAAAATAGCCGCTAACGGTACGGCTTGGCGATGTGGCGGAAGTCCGTGATTCGTCTGACCGTAACCGAAGCTAAATATATAACTAAAAGTTCATTGTTTGTTCTATTGCCCGGCGTTATTCGTCAGCCGGAACTGAAGCCCAATAGCGAACAAAAAGCCGGGTATATATTCGTCCAGCCGCCATATTGCCAAACCGCTTGTTGCATGCCGCCGGAGCAATTTATTTTGATGTCATTAATCACAGCGTTTTCCCGGGGCAAGGCCAAATGATTCCATGTTGTTGTCTTGTTTGTA
>JAFDXG010000170.1 GCA_018268105.1 Bacteroidota bacterium
CCAGTTTGCCATTGATGGGTACATTTTGTACGGTTACGTTTCTGATGGATTTTTCAGCGAGGATAATCTTATTCCACTTATCAATATAATAGTCGTAATATGCCGGCAATATTTTTTCACCATAATCAGTTTTCAGCCTGAAAGCTTCAGGGGTAAATGCCTCCCGGTTGTTTTTCATATACCAGTTAAAGTCAGCCAGCAGATCTTCTTTAGGGAGAAAAACATTCCCATTCTCTTTCATTTTTATGAAAAGTCTTTCGATTGACCAGTGAATGGCACTGCCGAAAGCCATGCTTTCGTTTTTTGCTGCAGGTACCCGAATCAGGTTTTGATAATAAAATTTTAAAGGGCAGTTAAGATAATTATTGAGGTGGGTAACGCTCATTGTATAGCGTTTCAATATTTGATCAATATACTCCGATTCTACCAGTTCAATTTCAGGTTTTGCTTTTTCCTTAAATCGATGCAGTAAATAATCTGCAAGCAATTCATCAGGCACTTCCTTATTGGTAAGTTGCGCAGCTCCATCTTCAAGTATTTCTGTTACAAAAGCACTCCGGGTTTGCTCTTTATCTTTTTCATCTTTTATAGAATATGAAATATGCAGATTGGTTTTGGCGCGGGTGAGTGCTACGTAAAACAAACGCCTGCTTTCTTCAAGACTCGATGGCGAAGTGTTATTGCTTACCAGGTTATCAGGAAGTTTGTATATCCGGCTGCCCATCTTATTGTTATCATCCCATATTTTTTTTGTGCAGCCAATTACAAATACATGGGCGTATTCCGAACCTTTTGCACCATGGGCAGTAACCATATTGACACCATTTTCGGATGCTGTTATTTTGAATAAGGATATGGGAAGGCGGTTAGCCTTCATCATTTCTATATTTTCCAGCCATCCTTCCAGTGTAAGATCGGGGTTGCGGTGACTTTCTTCTTTCAACTGATCAAACAATGCGTTCAGCACCTGCAAATGCCAGGGCTTATCGGAGCTTTTCATTATATAAGATAGTATACCGGCTTTCTGAATAACTTCTTCAAGCAGTTGCTGTACGGTGCTACTTACTGACGTTTTCAATAATTTTTCCAGCACATCGCTTATTTCTTTTAATGATTGCCCGTTCGGCTGTTGAAATAAATCTGCTTTAGGTACAGTTGATTCAGCCATCATGCGGCGCAAAGAATACTGATCTTCTTTTGTAGCCTTATTCTTTGTATTCACTGTTATTGTCAGCCTGGCAATTTCAAGTGGATGTAATGTAAAAAAATCACAGTGAAGCAATAAAAACAGGATATCATCTCCGCTGTATGGAATATATTTTTCTCTTTGTATCCAGGTAAGTAATAATATAAGGTTTTTAATAAAAGGAACTTCGAGGATATTTATTTTCTTTCTTGCATTTACCGGTATCCCTTTCCCCTCAAGCATGCTGCTGATGATTTCTACCTGAGCGTGATTGCGATAAATAAGGGCTATATCTTTTCCATTCACACCTTGCTGCAACAATTGAGCTATTTGTATAGTAATATCAATGGCCTCCTGCCCGGTATTGGCATATTCTATAATAACCGGCTCGATAGTAATATCTTGTAAGGCAGCGTTTGCAGAGATAAGAGGTTTGTTATTCTCTATACTTACATTTCGTACTGTATTATGGGCAATGAGTTTAAATGCCGTGCTTAATATAGGTGCCGTGGAACGGTAGTTGTTAACGAGATCAATTTTAGTCAGATCCTTTTCGTATTTGTGACTGAATGCTTTAATGTTTTCAACATTTGCATCCTGGAAAGAAAAGATACTTTGATCGGCATCGCCTACTACAAAAAGATTTGGCGTATCCCAATAGCCAGTAAGATGCTGTAGCAGTAAATTTTGTGACCGGCTGGTATCCTGAAACTCATCTACCAAAAAATACATAAATCGTTCCTGGTAATCAAGCAGGAGATTTTTATTTTCGTCAAATGCTTTCAGCACCCACAATATCATATCATCGAAATTATACCTACCTGCTGCAGCCATCATTTTGTTGTAAGTGGGATATAGATTTACTGCAGAACGCAGGATTTCCATTTTTTCTTTTTCCATAGCAATTTCACCTTCTTTGAGATCATCAACTTTAAACCCATTGGTCTTTCTTTTGTATCGAAATTCTGCTCTGTTTTTTAGGTCATCACAATAGGCGGTAATTCTTTCATTCAGATATGCTGTTGTCCAGGCTTCTTTTTTCATTAAGCTGAATAATGATTTCAGCCTGTCTTTTTCAAAGTATATATCTCCCCGAAAACGCTTCAGTACATTGTCTTTTTCAATGGAATCTATGAGTTTATAAAAAAGATCAATTTCCTCCAGTTCTCCGATTGGAGACAGGTTAAGTTTACCAAAATAGGTAATATTATCTTGTATTACTTCATTGCAAAAGGAGTGAAAAGTATGAATACGGATATTATACGCAGCAGCTCCGATAATCTTTAACAGACGATTACGCATTTCCACGGCGCCATTGTCAGTATAAGTCAGGCAGAGGATATTATTCGGGTTGATATCTGTTTGCCGCAGGATATTTGCTATCCGCAAAGCCAGTACCTGTGTTTTACCCGTGCCGGGACCGGCTTGTACTAATACAGGACCCTCAATGGTATCAACAGCCAGTTTTTGCTGTACATTGAGTGTATTATAATATCCAAGGAATGACTGTTCTCTAATCATTATTGTCTTTTTTTAAATAAATACTGCTTTATCTCAGTTCCCGAAAATATTATTTAAACTGCACTATCAAAAATCTTATAATCAATCACTTGCTGAAGCTATACTCTTTTTTGGACTGTGAGCGTACCTTTTGAGGTTTTTTAAATCCATGCTTTTATTTTTTTAATTTGTACAAATCAAGGTTGCA
>JAFDXG010000171.1 GCA_018268105.1 Bacteroidota bacterium
ACATCCCACCCTTTTTTGGATATACTATCTGATATACAAAAAAAGCAGATCATTTTACCTATCTGCATTTGTATTTTTATGTGGAGAACAGGGGAGTCGAACCCCTGACCTCTTGCATGCCATGCAAGCGCTCTAGCCAACTGAGCTAGTTCCCCATTTGTTTTTCAGGACTGCAAATATAGAATCCTGAAATACTTTCTCCAAAAGAAAAAACCAGGTATAAACACCTGGTCTTAATTTATTCCTTAAGAAATTATTTTCATTAATCTCCCCAAATTTCTCCCTTGCCTTCTATCCATTCTTTTACTGCCTCAGTAGTTACGGATTTAGGCCGCTCGAGTGGAAAGCTCAATGCACGATCCCAGCACAGACTTGCCAACACTCCCAGTGCCCGGCTCACCGCAAATAATACAGTATAAAATTCGTATTCCACCATCCCATAATAAACAAGCAATGCTCCGCTATGTGCATCTACATTAGGCCACGGATTTTTTACTTTTCCCAGCTCTTTCAGGATTTCAGGCACTGTTTCATATATTCTCCAAACGGTATTTACCAGGGGATCGTTAGGCATATGCTTTTTGCCAAATTCCATTTGAGCAGAAAACCGGGGATCGGTCTTGCGAAGTACAGCATGACCATATCCGGGAACTACTTTCCCTTCACTCAGCGTTTTCTTCACATATTTTTTAATTTGTTCTTTTGTGGGAAGTTTCACCCCCAGTTCATCCCGCATTTCAAATATCCACTTGATCACTTCCTGGTTTGCAAGGCCGTGAAGTGGACCAGCTAAACCATTCATACCTGCTGCCAGGCTGAGATATGGATCACTGAGCGCCGAACCAACGAGGTGAACGGTATGAGCAGATACATTTCCCCCTTCATGATCGGCATGAATTGTCATATACAATCGCATCAGCTCTTTAAAACTCTCGTCTTCATAACCCAGCATGTGAGCAAAATTTCCAGACCAGTCCAAAAGTCCATCCGGCTGGATATGCTTTTCATCTTTATACTTACGTCTGTATATATAGGCTGCTATCCTTGGTAAACGTGCTATCAGGTTCATTGCATCGTCATAGGTAGCATCCCAGTAGTCTTTTTTATTCATACCGTCAGCATACTTCCTGGCAAACGTACTTTCGGTTTGCAAGGCCATAATACCCACCACCAGTTGCGTCATGGGGTGCGAAGCCTTTGGCAGAGATTCAATAGCATCAAAGACATGATTAGGAACGTGCGATCTTCTCTGCCAGGCATTGGTGATATCGTTTACATCGCTATCGGTGGGCAACTCTCCTATTAGCATTAAATAAAACAAACCTTCCGGTAAAGGTTGTGTACCTTTTGGGGCCTTGGGCAGTTTTTTTTGCAATTCTGGTATTGAATACCCTCTGAACCTGATGCCTTCCTTTGCATCCAGAAGAGAAGTTTCACTTACTAAACCGGTAATGCCGCGCATTCCCTGATATACCTGGGATAATACAACTTCTCCGATTTTAGTATTTCCGTGTTTTTTCAATATGTCTTTTATTTCCACAGATTGCTCATCAGCCTTTAACTTAAACCTTTCTTTGATAGTAGCCATATAAAAACATTTAGATATTTTTCTTTAGAAGATTAGAGGATAGCGAATGCGCTAAAGTTAACCAAAAAACCGTAGTATAAAGGGTAAAAAAATAAAGATTCAGGGAAAAAAAGTACTTGAAGATAAAATATTGGGGATAGGAATCTTCTTACTAATGTGAGCAACAGAGCCTGTATTACTATTTAGGAGCCTTACGGTATAAATAATAGGTAAGAAATCCAAATAATATGTTGGGCAACCAGGCAGCTATAATAGGGGGTAAATTACCTTTTACACTAAAAATTGTGGAGAAACGATCGAGTAAAATAAACAATGAGGCTATTGCAAAACCTGCTGCAAGATGGATGCCACTGCCACCCCTGATTTTGCGTGAAGCAAGTATCGCACCAATAAGGGTTAAGATTAACACCGTTACGGGAGTGGCATCGCGCCTGTATAATTCTACTTCAAGATCATTTATTCCTTCAGAGCCTCTGAGCTTTTCCATATTCACCATCCTTCGCAGGTCTTTGGTGCTAAGTCGGTTTTTTACATAGTCATCTTTTTTTAAGTCGTCAGGAACAAAATTGAAATTAAGCCTCCTTACCGTATCCTGTTTTACCTCCTCCTGCAATCCATTTATTTTTCTTTCTATTACGCCAGTGAGCTTCCATTTTTTTTGTGACTTATCCCATGAAATATTATCAGCACGGAGATTATAGGCTACCTGGTTTCCCTTCAATCTATCCATAAAAAAACCGCTGCCGCTTTTGGTAGCAGTATCATAAAAACGAATACCGCAATAGGACACACTGTCAATTCGCATATAAATACTGTTGCTCCCCGAAGACAAGGGTGGAGAATCAATATACCGTTGCTCAAATGTGGTGCGTATCTCATTGGCTTTAGGTACTATATTCCTATTGCCTACCCATAACATCCCCGATAACAATAAACCTCCCAGGAAATAAGGCTTCAACAAGCGGTTAAAACTTGTTCCACTGGCAATAATTGCAATAAACTCAGACCGGTTTGCCAGTTTTGAGGTAAAAAATATTACAGCAATAAAAGTAAAAAGCGGAAAGAGGAAGGCAACAATATAGGGTATAAAACCTATGTAATAATGCTTTAGAACAAAACCGGCAGAGAGGTTTGCCTTTGCAAAATCATCAGTTTTTTCGCTGATATCTACTACAACTGATATAACGGTAAAGAGAATAATGCAATAGAAAAAAGTAAAAATAAAATCCTTAAATATGTACCAGTCAATCTTTTTCATGCACTATCAGAACCATAAGCGTTAAAAATACAGTATTGGCAAAAGTAATTTAAAACTATTATCATAAGTTCGTATCTTTCTAAAATGAAAAGATTTCACATTAGTTTCAGCATTATATCCCAATTTTTCATCATTATTACCGCTATGATGCCGGTTCTGGCAAAAGCTCAAAACTCCGGCCCGGATCTTTACGAACGACAGTTCTTCATCGAAGGAAATGATACCCTCAATTGCAGGATACTATCACCCTTACATTTTTCGTCAGAAAAAAAATATCCGTTGATTATCGTATTACATGGCTCTGGCGAAAGAGGAAATGATAATGAAGCCCAACTAAAATGGGGAAGTGAGCTTTTTCTTGATTCTGCTGTTAGGGAAAAATATCCGGCAATTGTTGTTTTTCCCCAATGTCCTAAAGATTCGAGCTGGTCAGTGCGTCTCAGAAATTTCAAAAAAGACAGTAGTATTAACAATTTCCCAATGAATGTATCCCCTACCAGGCCACTTCAATTAGTAATGAATTTTATTGACACACTCATCAGTAATGGAATGGTAGACCCCAAAAGAATTTATATAGGTGGATTATCCATGGGAGGGTTTGGGACTTTTGAAATTCTCTGGCGCCGTCCAAAACTTTTTGCGGCAGCCTTTCCAATCTGTGGTGGCGGCAACCCCGAAAGTGTAAAAATATATGGCAGGAAGTTTCCAATTTGGGTATTTCATGGTACCGATGATAATGCAGTCCCTGTGACATATTCCCGAACCATGGTAGATGAACTGAAGGCTGTTGGAGCAAAAGTAAAATATACTGAATATCCGGGAGTGGGACATAATAGCTGGATCAATGCTTTTGCAGAACCCGATCTGCTTCCCTGGCTGTTCAGGCAGAAGAAATAGACAACGCCCTTGAGTTCACTTTATCTCATTCCTTATTGCAATGTCAAATAAAAAAGGTAAAAAAAAGTTTCTCTGTTTACATCACACAAATTTCAGATAGAGGATCAAATGCAGAACGGCATATTTACATACTCTTTACTTCAGTAGCTAATCCCCAGTGATCATTTAGCTTTAATACTTTTTCAATTACATCTCTAACACAGCCTTTGCCACCATTGAACGGTGAGATATAATGGGCTATTTCTTTAATATCCTGCACTGCATCAGCCGGACAACAGGCTAATCCTACGGCCTGCATTACCTCAAAATCCGGAATATCATCTCCCATATATAATATTTGATCGGGGGTAATGTTTTTTCCCAACATATATTTTTTAAATGCCTCCAGCTTATTTTTTACCGATTGAAATACATCGGTAATACCCAGACTGTTCATCCGTTCTGTTACCGGCAACGAAAACCCACCGGTAATAATAGCAATATTATACCCTCTTTTTACTGCCAGTTGCAGCCCGTAGCCATCTTTGGTATTCATAGTTCTGAGATATTCCAAACCGGGCACTATTCCTATGTTCCCATCGGTCAATACACCATCTACATCAAAAATAAATGTGTTAATTTTTTTAAACTGCGCCAGTACGTTCATATAATTATATTCATGTTTTTTGTTTTTGAAAGCAAGATTCAACAGGAAAGACCAGAAAATTCAGTCAAATATTAATACAGCAATTTTATAATTGAGATATAAGTAATAAGGAACGGATAGAGGGTAGCAGGCTAATACTCACTTTGTTAGTCGTTTTTCAATCAACGAATTACTGGAAATACTCATGAAATGTTTGAAACGATTTCATTAATTGATGTACCAAATCATTAGCCTGCTGTTCATTGTCAGCTTTTTCCAATGCAGCTACCCGTTCCAAATGAGGGTGAAGCCATTTGTGCAACTCTTCATGGCTTTTCCCTTTCATGGTGCAGCTTTTAATTAATGCCGAATTTTTTTCTTTCAGTTGAACAGCAAGATTTTTAAAATCATTAGAATGGGATTCAGTATAAGATTTTAAAATATTTTCTTCTTCAGCAATGAAAGGTTTCATTTCCAAATTAATTTTCCATTTCTGCCCGTTATCCATTTCAATTATATCTGTCATTTCAACATGGTGAGATGTATCTTTAATAGCAATCCCTTCAGTTGTATCGGTCTTTTCTTTTGAGTTGTGACACCCCAATATCAACAAACTGCTTAAAATAACACTTAATATACTTTTCATCTCTCTATTTAATTTTCATTAATTAATTATCTCATTATATGCTGTTGAATCAAACTTAAAAATTCCCGTTTTGTAATCAATCCTGACTTTCGCCAAATCATTTTACCTCCCTTAAAAAAGATAAAGGTTGGAATACTACGGATATGAAACCCTGATACCACCTGTGGAGTTTTGTCAATATTAATTTTAAGAAAACTGACATCATCCCCCACTATTCCTTTTATTTCTTCCAGTATAGGATCCATAGTCTGGCAGGAACTGCACCAGTCTGCTGAAAAATCAATCAACACCGGCTTAGTGTCCTGCATTAATTTCTGAACATTCATTATTTGTCAATAGCGTAAAAGTTAAAATTATTTTTCAGGCAATATAAATATCTACATCTGAGTTCATTTTACTTTTTGACCAAATTAATAAACATTTCCGATCCCATCCTTGATGGGATACTATTGTAACAGGGTTCCATTTTTCTTATCTGAAACCAGGGTTTAAAAATCTTTTCATATTCCTTCTTATCCCCACCAAATGGCGGCCCGGGGTTTTCAAAATTTATTCCAAACAGTACACCTGTTAATTGCCCTTTGTCTCTCAGCAATGACGCCATTTTTTGTGCATATTCATTTCGTCTTTCGAGCACTTGTGCACAAAAGAAAGTTTGTTCAATTATCAAATCATATTTCCCGTCATGCAGAAAAAAATCACCACATAAGACTTTAATTTGTGTTGATGCTTTAAACTTTTTGATTAATCTGGCAACTGCTTCGGGAGCTATATCCAGCAATGTAATATTGGTATACCCATTAGCTGCTAAAAATTCAGCTTCATACGCATTACCGCATCCGGGAATTAATATCGCAGCATTCTTATTCTTATACTGCTCCATATAAGCTGTCACAGGAGGTGATGCATAACCAATATCCCAGCCGGTTTTTCCGGATATCCAGCGCTCATTCCAGAATGATACATCCAACTCGTTATCGTACTTCTTATTCTCCATTAGATGTAATTTAAATAAACAAACCATTCATATCACCGTAAGCCGGTTGTTTTACTAAAAGAGAACCCCAATTATTTGCTGCTGTCAATTCTATTGAAATATTTTTAAGCAGGCATATTGTAGCCAGCATAGGTACTCAAAGCCTTTATCACTTCTACAATAGAGTGGTTAACACATCAAAATCGGGAGAACTGGAATCAAAACCGGTTGGGGTAAATGAAAATTAAGGTGCCCGGGTCTTAATTAACAGCGCCACCATACGAGAACTCTCTTACCGAAATAATGTGATTTCCCCTGACATACACGAAATTAATCTCTGCCAGTACATTTTAGTGTTAAACAGCAAAATTATCAATGATTGCAGAAAATGTTTTCCATTTTGGGAATCATTCCCCAAAGGAAAGGAACCAAAGAATGCAGATTACTTATTACACTGGCATCAGGCAGTATCAATAAGGAGAAGGGCTGACTGAGGTCCAGCCGCCATCCACTACAAGGCTCTGGCCGGTAATATGACGGGAATGTGGTGAAAGTAAAAATAATGCGGCATTTGAAATATCTGTTACTGTTGCCGGTCTACCCATTGGAGTAATACGGCTCCATGTATTGATATAATCCGGATCATTAAGCGTACGCTCTGTAAGCGTAGCGCCGGGTGCAATTGCATTTACATTAATATTATATTCAGACAATTCAACTACCAATGATTTAGCAAGCATTTCAAGCGCAGCTTTTGTCATACCATAGGCAGCCAGGTTTTTATGCGCCTGGTGCCCCGTTACAGAAGACATAAAAAGTATACTGCCACCAGATTGCTGGCTGATAATAGCACGGGCGGTGGCCTGGGCAAGAAAAAAGCTCCCGGCAAGATTGAGTTGCATCACCTTTTGCAATGCGGCCGGAGTATAGCTCATGAACTCTCCAAATAAGGTAATGCCTGCATTGGCAACTGCCATAGTAAGCTTTCCAAAATGCTGAATAGCTTCTTTCGTTATTTTATCAATGAAATGCGGGTCGGATACGTCACCTTCACATCCCCTGCACAATAGTCCTTCACCAGAAATTGCTAAAACTGCCTTTTCAGTTAAATCTCCATCAATATCGTTCAATACTACCCCAGCCCCCTGCCGGCAAAGCTCTCTCGCAATTTCAAAACCAATGCCCTGGCCGGCTCCGGTTACTATGGCTACCTGACCCGTAAATCTTCCGGAATTATTATCCATGAATGTTGTTTTATCCGCAACTTACATTTTTTACATTTTCAATCCTTCTTAATTTTTTAAATTCTTAAAGAATAAAAATTCAAAAGAATCGTTTCAGCGTAATTATTATTAAAGAGTAAAATTCTCATTTATCCGAAACAAGTATATTTACGTTTTATTATAACTTTTTTTACAAAAGGAGATACAAAGCCATCACAAATGATGCTAATCAACAGGCTCAGAAAGTTACTGAAATCAGATTTTAACCGGCATTTTCTTATTTTGATTTCAGGAACATCCATTTCCCAATTAGTGCCCCTGGCTGCAAGCGTAGTTTTGTCAAGAATATACTCCCCTGAAGATTTTGGTGTATTTGCAATATTTTCATCACTCGTTGCGATTTTTGCCACTTTAAATAATCTTCAGTATCAATATGCCATTCCACTCCCTACAGAAGACAAGGATGCCGTCATATTAACCGTTCTTTCTGTAATTGCCGCTATTGGAGTTGCAATTGTTATATTTATTATCTCCCTATTTTTAAAAAACCCCATCCTCAAACTAATAGGGGGCGAGCAACTCGGCAACTGGATATATGTGGTGCCCCTGGCGGTAATATTTATGGGCATTTATACCCCGTTAAATTATTTTGCACTCCGGTTCAAAAAATATAAAACAATTGCTACTTCCAATATTCTCAGATCATCTTCAAATGCAGGATTACAACTGGGCTTTGGATTCGCAGGATTTACGCATGCCGGACTTATTATTGGGAACCTGTTATCATACCTTTCAGGTAATGCCGGAATGGCAAAACTGTTTTTAAAATTCAAACATTTTTTTAAGGATGTAAACAAAGAGTCGCTCTGGAGAAATGCCGTCCGGTATAAAAAATTTCCGCTGTTTTCTATCTGGGGACTTTTTCTGTATAGCTTATCAGCTAATATCAATAGTTTCTTTATTTCAACTTTATATGGTTTAGGACAATTGGGATTATACTCTTATGGTACACGTTATCTTGGAATTCCGTTATCGCTCATTGCCAATAATATGGGGCAGCTATTTTACCAGGTATGTGCCGATTGTCACAAGAAAAACCAGCCTGCAACCAAAGAATTTCTTTCCACGTTAAAAAAACTGGCAATAATCGGGTTCCCGATCTTCTTTGTATTATTTTTTACGATAGAAGATATTTCTGCATTTGCTTTTGGCGAACAATGGAGAATTGCAGGGCTGTACTCTAAGATCCTCCTTCCTCATTTTTTTATCAGAACTCTATATGTGCCCCTTGGTCAGATTACTAGTGCTTTTGAAAAGCAGGAGTTAGACTTATGGATACACGTTGCTATTTTCGCCAGTAATATTGTGTCCTTTATTATAGCATATGTTTTTAATTGCAATATCACCACTTTTCTGTTGATTTATTGTATTATAGGATCTGTTGTATATATAATATTGGGTTATATTTTATATTTAATTGCCTCTTTGAAAATAAAATAAAGTTTAACAGGGAATGATTACTGTAGTAACTAACAATAACTGCATCAGAGAAAAAAAATATGTGTTTGATATAATCTTTTCCGAATTTTTAGGACTTGATTATACCATTAAAATAGATGAAGAATTGAAAGCTCAGAGTATTGTGATACCCTCACAATCAACTCAGCTTTTACTGCCTGATATTTATTTTTCAAAGGCAGAAAAAAATTGGATGTCTAAAGAAACTCTTCCTCAGCTCCCCATAAATACATTTACAGTCACGGACAGTCCAATGAATTTTGACCTGCCCTACAAAGATATTCCTGTATTGTATGGAGCCGCATCCTGCACATGGAAAGAAGACCAAATAATTGATTGTGGTATTGATTTTTTTGGAAGTATTTTTTTCATGCTGAGCCGTTATGAAGAAGTGGTCATCAAAGAAAGAGATAAACGCAACAGGTTCTCCGCTTTATCATCCGTATGCTACAGTGCTGGAATATTATTGCGCCCGATTGTGAATGAGTACCTCGAAATGTTTTGGCAGTTACTTTTAAAATTAAATACCGGTTTATCCAGGAAGAACAGACTTTCGCAAATTACTTTTACCTGCGATGTAGACTGGCCCTTCAATCCCGACAACCTAAGCTATTCGAGAATGGCAAAAAGCATAGCCAGTAACATTATTAAACGAGGACAGGTAAGAAAAGCTATTGGAGTACTCCGGGAATTTATTAACGTAAAACGAAGGGGTTGGGCAGCAGATTCCTTTAATACTTTTGATTACCTGATGACCCTGGCAGAACAACATGCAATTACAATGGTTTTTTATTTCATCTGCGATCAATCTGCCGGAGCTATTGATGGTAATTATAAAATAAATGACCCACTGATAAACGGACTGATGAAGGAAATACACCGGAGAGGGCATAAAATCGGGCTCCATTCAAGCTACAATACCTACCTCAATGGCGCTCAGCTCAGCAAAGAAGCGGACATACTCAGGAGTAAACTAAAAGAATTGAATATACAACAGGATGAGTTAGGTGTAAGACAACATTATCTAAGATATCAAACACCTGATACCATTATACATCTCAATAATGCCGGCTTCGATTATGACACTACAATGTCTTATGCTGAATACCCGGGGTTCAGAACCGGAACTTGCTATGAATTTTCAATGTATGATCTGCTCAACCGCTCAAAATTAAAAATTAAAGAGCGCCCTCTTATTGCCATGGAGCATACTGTTATTTCCAAAGGGAATATGGAACTGGGATATACACCGGCAGCCCTTAATGTCTTCAGGCAACTCAGGCAGCAATGTCATCTTTACAATGGAAATTTCATTTTGCTGTGGCACAATTCTTTTTTTGTAAATAAAGAAGATAAAAAGATGCTGGAAGCAATTTTATCGTAAAGTTATTCCTAAGTAATTACTCAAGAAAAGGTCTATCATTAATGAGAATCTCTGGTAACCTCACTGCCCGAAGCCCCTTTCAGAAAATCAAAATCAGCTCCAAGATGTGCCTGCTGCACATGACCCGTATAAAGACTTACATAGCCCCTTGTAAAAACATTTTGAGTCAGCGCTTTTTGTTGTTTTCGTTTTTCGAGTACTTCAGCAGACACATCAACATGCAGTAAACGCTTTGCAACATCCAGGGTTATCAAATCGCCATCTTCAATAACAGACAAGGTACCTCCTGCTGCTGCTTCAGGAGAAACATGCAATACAACAGTACCAAAACCCGTTCCGCTCATTCGCCCATCGGAGATCCTTACCATATCCGATACACCCTTCTCCAGCAATTTTTTGGGAAGTCCCATATTTCCTACTTCCGGCATACCGGGATAACCTTTAGGCCCAACATTTTTTAATACCATTACACTGTTTTCATCCACATCGAGATTCGGATCGTCAATTCGTTTTTTATAATCTTCAATATCTTCAAACACTATTGCCCTTCCGGTATGTTTTAATAAATGTTTGCTTGCAGCAGAAGGTTTAAGCACCGCACCTTCTTCACATACATTTCCTTTCAGTACTACAATACCCGAAATAGTGTTGAACGGCTCTGCAGCGGTAGCAATTACCTCTCTGTTAAAACATTCTGCACCGGCTATATTTTCAGAAACAGACTTACCGCTCACAGTAATACAATCTGTATGTAATAATGTTTCGATCTCCTTCATCACTGCAGGTAAACCACCCGCATAATACAAGTCTTCCATAAAGTATAAGCCGGAAGGTTGCAAATTGGCAATAAGAGGTATATCCTGTGAATATTTATCAAAGTCAGTAATAGAAAGCTCCACTCCTATTCTGCCTGCAATTGCCAGAAGGTGTAAAACAAAATTGGTAGAGCCTCCAATAGCAGCATTCACTTTGATGGCATTTTCAAAAGCCTTACGTGTAAGGATATCCGAAGGACGAAGGTTTTCTCTAACCATCTCCACAATACGCAGCCCCGACATTTGTGCAAGCACTTTTCGGCGCGAATCAGCCGCAGGAATCGCCGCGTTTTCAGGCAATGATAAACCGAGCGATTCCACCATACAGGCCATTGTGGATGCTGTACCCATTACGGCACAATGCCCCCTGCTCCGGGCCATACAGGCCTCGGTAACCACTAATTCTTCATTCGTCATTTTGCCGGCACGTACGGCCTCACTGAAACGCCAGATATCACTTGTACCTATATCCTTTCCTCTATACTTACCTGTGAGCATGGGTCCTCCTGAAACTACAATAGCAGGAATATTTACACTGCAGGCACCCATTACCAGGGCCGGTGTGGTTTTGTCGCATCCGCACAGCAGCACAACACCATCCATAGGGTTGGCCCTGATAGATTCTTCCACGTCCATACTTACCAGGTTACGGTAAAGCATAGCCGTAGGTTTGATCAATGTTTCGCCGAGCGACATCACCGGAAATTCTACCGGGAAACCCCCGGCTTCATATATCCCTCTTTTTACCGATTCTGCCAGTTCCCTGAAATGGGCATTACAGGGAGTAAGCTCAGACCAGGTATTGCATATACCGATAACGGGTCTTCCGTCAAATTCATAAGACGGTATACCCTGATTTTTCATCCAGGCACGATAGATGAACCCATCTTTGCCAGTTTTTCCAAACCAGTTTCGGCTGCGAAGGTTATTGTCCATATTGCTAAAGGTAAACAAATTTGATATTTGAGGTTTGAGGTTTCAAATTTCAAATTCCTTCATCACAATTGCAATTGCTTCAAGGAGCGCTTTCACATCTTCCGGAAAAATCTGACCAATATTGCCTATTCTGAAAGCATCGGCTTTACTGAGTTTACCGGGGTAAATCACAAATCCCCTGTCATTGAGTTTGCTGTAAAATTCATTAAACCTGAAATTGGATGAATCCGGATATAAGAAAGAAGTAATAATATGTCCCTGAATTTCGGGTACAAGGTATTGCCTGAAACCCATCCGGTGCATTCCTTCATCAAGAGTTTTCTTATTGGTTTTATACCTTTTTTCCCGCGCCGCCACACCACCTTCATGCTCCAGTTCTTTCATTGCCTGCTGAAAAGCCATGATGCTGAGTGTAGGTGGAGTAAACCGGAATTGTCCGCTGGCTTCCAGTCCTGCCCACTGATCATACAAATCAAGGCTGAGACTCCTCGCCTGCCCTTTTGCTTTTTCAAGTTCCGATCTTTTACATAATGCAAAGGCAAAACCAGGAACCCCTTCTATACATTTATTGGATGAGGATACCAGGAAATCAATATTCATTGCAGCCATATCCATAACTACACCACCAAAACTACTCATGGCATCTACAATAAATACCTTTCTGTATTTTTTACAAACATCACCTATTGCCGCAATCGGGTTGAACAACCCGGTAGTAGTCTCACTGTGTATGCATGCAACATGCGTGATATCTGAATGTGCAGCCAGGTATTTTTCAACTGATTCAGGGGTTACAACAGCATCTTCATCAAAACGGACTACCTCATGGTTCAGACGATGTATTTTTGCCATTTTTACAATCCGCTCCCCATAGGCTCCATTGGCGAGTACCAGCAATTTGTCTTTTTCACCAATCACACTACTGATCACACTTTCCACACCAAATGTACCGGAGCCCTGCATGATCACACATTCGTATCCCTTATCTTTTGAAACATTTGCCAGGGCAAGCAGCCCGCTGCGAATCTCTTTAACAGCATTCATAAAAGCAAAATCCCTCGACCCCATATCTTTAAGCATCGCTTCTTTCACAGTTGCAGAAGTTGATAATGGTCCCGGAGTAAACAATAAAGGAGAATGTGACATATTGATATATTTTATTTTATAGTTCTATGCATTTTGCAGTGCTGCTTCGCTGGTATTAAGTTTAGTGGCTTTAATCTCCCTGGAACGTTTATAAAAAAATATACAAGCTCCTCCAAGCAGCAGGAGCGACATTATAGATTGCAGATAGGTGAAATCAATCATTACTTTCGACCATTCCATTTCTTTCATAAAGAATTCCTTGTACAATAGCAAGAATACACTACCCAAATACCCAATAGAATCGCATAGATATACAAAGAAGCCTGCATTGGCTTTTATTTTGAAAAAAGCAATCATCCTTTCAAACAATGCAATTTGCATGGGCATATAGGAAAGAAAAAGTCCTGTACCCAGAAGCAGCATCCACGCAAAAGGAGAAATAAGATGATATTGAAAAAACAATGTAGCCCCAGCACTGATTACAAACCCCAATCCAATAATACCCGTAACTGCCCAAAAACCTTTCAGATTATTTTTAATCGCAGATAAACTTCCAATAACAGACAACACTATAACACTAACTATTGCTTCAGTTTCGGTAAAAACATTTTTATTCCAAACAGGATCAATTTCCTGCCAAATCTCTACTGCAAAATTGTCTCTGAAATCGCGGAGGGTTGCCAGAAATGTATAAAGGATTACAAAAGCAATAAGCCCCATCCCATATTTTCTGAAAACAGTTTTTTTATCTTCATTAGTCATTGGAAGTCGCGGTGCACGGGAGAGAATATCTTCTTCACTTGGTTTTGGAATAACAGATAGCATCCAAACAAATAAAAAGAAAAAGGGAAGAAACACCAGCCCCATTACAAAAGGCATCCAAAACTCAGAAATGTTCGGAAAAAAGCCATGAACATCAAAATAAATTGTCTTTAACATACCAGAGGAAACAATAAGGCTTACACTCAGCCCTATTGCAAGAATTTCGGTAAACCTCCTGCCTTCAAGATAACTGAATACAATACCCCAGATCATCCCCAGCGGCAATCCGTTAAGAAATAAGCATACAAAATTATAAGGATGTGGCACTAAACCAAAAAGCAGTAATGCAATCTCTGCAAACAGAATCAATCCTATAATCAGTTGGGAACGACTGGCTGCTTTTAATTCAGAAATTACTTTTATACCGATAAATTTTGACAACATATACCCAAGTACCTGGGAAATGATCAGCACTATCTTATAACTACCACCCCATAACGTAAGCCCCTCATAAGTACCTGCATTAAAAGGTTTTCGAAATGCATACATACAGAAATAAGTGCCAAATGCAGCAATCATACACCAGGCAATAAAAAAAGGTTTTGAAGTGTCTAGAAGATGTTTCAATAATTTCATGTTCGTTTACTTTTTTAAAGATGTATATCTTCAAAGGCACTTTATACAAAACTATTATAATTATTAAACTTTGTTTAGCCTTTGTAAATATATAAAAATCCTTCAAATAATGTTTTTCGGAAAAATTTTACAGGGATAGATGGTAATTTCGCGTATGCCACATATTACCAAACTGTCCGTAAACATAAATAAAATAGCTACACTACGAAATAGCAGAGGCGGAAACAATCCTGATGTACTCAAATCAGCAACAGATATCCAGCGTTTTGGCGCCGATGGTATTACAGTACACCCACGACCGGATGAACGTCATATACGCTATGCTGATGTAAGGGCACTTAAGGGTCTGATCACAACTGAATTTAATATTGAAGGCAATTGCAGGGAACAAAAATTTATTGACCTGGTACTCGAAGCACACCCCGACCAGGTTACTTTAGTACCCGATGAATCGGGACAGGTAACCAGCGACCATGGCTGGGATACCCATAAAAATAAAGATTATTTAACTGAAATGATAAGCCTGTTCAGATCTGCAGGCATCAGGGTTTCAATATTTGTAGACCCGGATATTGCTATGGTGGAAGGCGCTGCCGCCACCGGCACTAACAGGATAGAACTCTATACCGAAGGTTATGCACGGTTATTCCCTACAGATAAAACTAAAGCTATACAACCTTATATTGCAGCAGCAGAGAAAGCAAAGGAGCTTGGGCTGGGACTTAATGCCGGCCACGATCTTGATCTGCATAATCTCAGGTACTTCAAAGAACAAATACCATGGATAGACGAAGTATCCATTGGGCATGCTTTAATTTGCGATGCATTATATCTCGGGCTTGAAAATACGGTTCAATTATATAAACGGCAACTTATATAAAGTCCGTGGCATGAATATTGAGTCTTCATACATTTAAACAATTACAATTATGAAAAAAATCTTCGCACTCCCATTACTTGCAATAGCAGTACTTATAACCGGCGCAGCCTGTGCACAAAATAAACCAGCCAGTCCACCTGCATCAGTTTCTGAAAGAATAGAAAGCGGTGCTACGATCACCATCAACTATAGTCAACCTTCTGTTAAAGGACGCACTATAGGAAAAAACCTGGAACCCCTTCCCGATAAGGTATGGCGTACCGGCGCCAATGAAGCTACCGTATTTAAAACTGATAAAGCGGTTACTGTGCAGGGGAAACCATTACCCGCAGGGAAATATGGCTTATTTACACTGGTAGATAAAAATGGGGAGTGGACTATTATTTTTAACAAAACCTGGAAGCAATGGGGTGCATTTAGCTATAAGGAAAGTGATGATGCCCTTCGCGTAAAAGCCACAACAACTAAAGCTCCATCGTTTACAGAAACATTTACCATAAAAGCTGATAAGAGCGGAAAAGTAAGCCTTCTGTGGGGTGATACTGAAACAGACTTTATGGTGAAATAAAAAACAAGAGTAAAATATTATTGCTTTCAGCAATACCTGTATTTCACTTTCATAGTTTTAGAAAATAGACTGGGCTAACCTGTCTATTTTTTTATTTACCCCCCATATTTTAATCATCTTCACTTACCTCCGTCCAGCAAATATGCCGCTACATCGGCCAGTTGCTGCATCGAAAGTCCGGCTACGGCTGGTTCCGGCATCAGGCTTTTTACCTGTTTTTCCCGGAGCACAATTTTGTCTGTGGCAATCGTATGTTGCCGTCCGGAAACTTCTTTGATCGTTACCACTTGTTTGTTCTCGCTTACAATAAATCCAAAATAGGAGGCGCCATCGCGGGTATTGATCAGCCAGGGCTGGTACCCCAGCAGTATGGCAGCACTTGGATTGATGATCGCGTCTAATAAAGCAGTCTTGTCAAATTTTTTTCCAATACCGGTGAGTTCAGGCCCTATATCATTCCCTTCCCTGCCTATGCGGTGGCAGGTGGAACAATAGGTTGAAAATATATTTTTTCCATCGGCAGCATTCGCCTGCAAGGCCGCAACCTCTTTAACACTAAAACTGCTTAGTGCGCCGGGCTGTCGGAAATATTTACCTGCCTGCACCCGAACGGCAAGATCAGGGTTGCTGAAAATTTTTTCTCCAATGGTTGCCATTAATGCTTCAGGTAGATTTTTTTCTGCCGCCAGCCCTATAAGCATCTGCCCGCCAATGGAATCCCGAGCCAATTCCAATGCCCGCCGCTTTCGGGTTTCCATAGCAAGATGATTATCCAGCATGCCCTGCATTTTTATTTTCATAGCGGCTAGTTTACGCTGGTAGCCGGTGTTAACGGCAACCTTGTCCCAATTGAGCAGATTATACCAGTCGTTGCCCTGCCGGAATGCCAGCCAGTAAATTGCGGATTCTGCCACATCAGGTAGTTTACTTTTACTAAGTGAAAGCATCGCTTCGGCTGCTTTTTTATTCTTAATAAACCCAATAGCAGTGATAGCTTTTTTCCTTTCCGCGGTATCGAGGGATGGGCTCTGTGCCCTCACCAGCAAATCATTAAGCGCGGCTACAGGATGCAGTTCCCAGGCTATATTACTCATCTTTGTATTCCATTGATCAGGCATCGCGCCACCGGATATCAACTGTACGATTTGCGGATACATTTCTTCTTCATGACATGCAAATGCCGCTGCAACAGCATTCAGGTACCATTTATCGTTGCCATCGTATTGCCGGAGGAGTTCCATCAATACCGGTTTTGATTTTACGAACGGAACATCTCTAAGGGCAACGGCAATTTCTCTGCGCACCAGCGAAGACGGATCGTGCATGAGGGATATTGCATAAGGCACGATATCAGGCATGGATACCCGAAGCGCTTTAAAAGCTGTGGCGCGTATAATATCACTGCTGTCTTTCAACAATGCTTCTGTTTCGGCAATTCCTTTAGGTCCAAGCTGAGCAAGCAACCAGACTGCTCTTGCCTGTATATATGGATTGTCCTCTTTTAACAATGCACTTACCGGCGCTATGACTTCATCACCTTGCTGTTTCAGCGCATCAAATGCAAGGTAACGGACATTAACAGCAGGATTGCGTATCGCTTCGATTTGCCCTTTGATATTGCTTAGATCTATTGAAGGAGAAATCAGCTTTTTATTTTTTGGCGCTATGCGATATATACGGCCAAAGCCGGTTGTATCTTTCATCTGATGACCGCCAACAACAGGGTCGTACCAGTCGGCAACATAAATTGCACCATCCGTGCCTATTGCTACATCGCTGGGGCGGAACCATTTTTCGTGATGAGTATTGGCAGCACTGTCATTCCATACGTACATGGGATTGTCGCTGCTAAGTGATGTAATAAAATTGGTTCTTCCTCCGGGTATATATCCTGACATTTCCCTTTTAGGATGGTAACCGAAAATAACATTTCTGCCCGCGTCGGCACTGAGAAGTAAACCCCGGTATTTTTCACCCAACGCATCGCCTTCGTTGACAACGATACCTGTAGGCGCTCCTGCCCCGCTGCGGTCGCCCACAGGCATAATACCAGGATCCTGCTGATGCCAGTGCGCTGTAAATATATCCTGGTCGGGCCGCTGGTCAGCCTGCCATGTCCTTGTGCCGTCGGTACTGAAATAGCCTGCATTCCCACCTTCCGCCAACCACGATGTGCGGCAGGCTGCCACCTCGTCATCATTGTCGTTCTGCCACATATTACCATAAGAGTCCATTGTGAGTTCATAAGCATTTCTGAAATTATGCCCCATCACTTTCAACCCTGTCCCGTCGGGATGCATGCCAAGTGCAAGTCCACCTACCCACACTCTCCCATCATCGCTTTTCATGTTGCCTTCATTCTTTTTATTATACGGTGTGCCCCCGGTGTATATACTCCCGGCACGCAATGTCCACCCGCTCTTATCAGTCACAATATGCGGACCCGCATTCCCCGTGTTGAAATACCAGTTGCCATCCGGTCCGCCAAATAATGCATGAAGCGAATGATCATGATCTTTACCACCAAAACCGGTAAGCAGTATTTCTTTTTTATCAGGTATATCATCTCCGTTTTCATCGGTATATACAATAAGATTAGGTGCACAGGACACGATTACTTTATTGCCTATAACCGCTATACCAAGTGATGCAACAAGGCTGGTATCCTGAACAAAAAGTTTTGCCTTATCTGCTACACCATCTTTATCGGTATCTTCAAGTATTATTACCCTGTCTCCTTTGGGATGATGGAAAAATTTTGTGGAATCATTATTAAAATTTCGGTAGTTAACTGCTTCAGTTACCCACACTCTTCCCCTGGCATCAATATCAATATTGGTTGGGTTAAAAAACATAGGCGATTCTGCCCACAATGTAGCTTCAAGGTCATCGGGAAGATATAAAGAGATATCAGTTTTGTTTTTTTTAATTGGAGAAGTACAGGTGTTAAAAAACAATAATAGAACAAATACTATACCGGTGAGGAAAGAAAATTTCATTTATAAAAAAGTTTGCGTAAGTAAGCAAGGTTGTGGCGATAGCTTTCAACAATATCAGCTCCTTTTGGTAAAGCACCTTCAATCTGCATCCAGTGATCACCTTTATATCCGGAATCATAAATAGCTTTTGCAACTTCCGTCCAGTTGATAGTACCTGCATCAAGTAATTGTCCGTTCTCTTTAATATGGAGTTCACAAATATTATCGGGGCCGAGTTTGATAAATTCTTTTACCGTATCGTAGCCTGCATCGGCGGTATTGCGGAAATCATAGTATACTTTCAGGTTTTTTGAATTTACTTTATGCATGATATCGAGATGCCCGGCAGCATTCAGGTAGGACTCAATGCCCAGAGTAATACCGGCGGCTTCTGCAGCAGGCATCACTTTGCTCAGATGTTTTATGGCAACAGCCTTTCGCGACTCATCATTTCTTAAGTCGCTGGCATTAAAAAAAGCAATCAATACTACTTTTACATCCAGGTTTTTTGCGGCGGCAATAGCATCCAGCATCCATGTTACAGTATGCTCACTCTCGTGAAAAGGTATCCGGTTAAACAATCCTAAAGCAAGACTTGATATAGCTATACCTGAGTCTGTTGCTGCTTTTTTGTAAGCCTCCTGCAAATTGGTTTGTCTGATATGGAGCCCGTTTTCTGCTGATCCCATGTCTACCATTATCCCATCCACCCCTACCGCTTTGGCCATCTCAAACGCGTCTATATTACTGTTTTTTCCGAGCGACCAGTCGCATGCCCCGATTTTAAAACTACTCTTTTTTGCAGACGATGCAGCCATCAGTGTTTTTATAACACCGGTATGAATAAGGGATGAAAGAAGAATTGTTTTTCTTAAAAGCAACCGTCTTGAGAGCATAGATGTGGATTTTGAATATGGTATTGGGTGTAAGGTAATAACTTGTAACCCGAACCCTCTGCACTTCCTCTGCAATAAATATAAAGAAATATTGCGGGTTTTGTAAACTTGCAGAAATATTGATTGAATGGCAACGCAGATAAAATGTCCTAATTGTAACCATGTCTTCCAGATGGAAGATGCAGTGTCGGAAGAGTACAAAAAAGAGCTTCGTGAAAAAATGAAAGAGCATATTGGTAAACTACACGAAGATTTTGCAAAGAAAGAGCAGGTTTTGCTGCAGCAGGTGCAACAAAAGGAAACAGAATATACCGCCAGGCTGGCAGAAGAAAAAATCAAACTTCAACAATCGGTAGAAGATACCTTACGCAAAAGTATACACGCAGATTTTGAAAACCAGTTGAAACTATTGCAGCAGTCAAATAAAGATAATGAACTAAAGCTGCAGGATGCGAGGGCGAAACAACTGGAGTATATGAAAAAAGAGCAGGAGCTCAAAAACAAAGAGCAGGAGATGGACATTCAGATACAAAAGACCCTGCTTGCAGAAAGAGAAAAGATCGCAGAAGAAATGCGTAAACTGGAAGAACAGAAAACTACTACACGGGAAATGGAGTACCAGCTTAAGATGAAAGAAATGGAAAAACAACTGGAAGACCAGAAGAAACTGGTGGATCAGATGAAACGAAAGGCAGAACAGGGATCCATGCAAATGCAGGGTGAGGTGCAGGAGCTATTGCTGGAAGACCTGCTACGCAACAATTTTCCTTTCGACCAGGTGAATGAAGTAGGCAAGGGCGCTAAAGGAGCAGACTGTATTCAAACGGTGCGAAACCAGTTTGGACAGGAATGCGGGAAGATTATATACGAGAGTAAACGTACCCAGCATTTTTCTGGTGAGTGGATTGAAAAGCTAAAAGCAGATATGCGGGCAACCGGCACTGATATAGCAGTAATTGTTACGCAGGCAATGCCCAAAGACATGGATCAGTTTGGGGAAAAAGAAGGTGTGTGGATTTGCAGTTTCGCAGAAGTAAATGCATTGGCGCATATTTTGCGGGATAGTATTATCAAAATATACCAGGCTGCAAAATCACAGGAAAACAGGGGTGATAAAATGCACCTGCTCTATAATTATCTTACCGGCAATGAATTTGCCGGTCAATGGAAAGCTATCAGGGAGGGATTTTTGTCTATGAAACTTTCAATACAGAAAGAAAGAGATGCGATGGAAAAAATATGGAAATCAAGGGAAAAGCACTTGGAAAAGGTTTTATTAAATGCTGCACATATCCGTGGTTCTGTTGAAGGTATTGCCGGGCAGGATAGTATTGACTTAAATTTGCTTGAGGATGAGGATAAGGATAATTTATTGGGCAACTGATACGTTATACTTTTTAGAGATGCTGCTGAATGATTATCTGGGCAATTGTCATCATATTAACTATAACTGCCATCTGGTACCTGACACGTTCAAAAAAACAAACGCTGACAGACTCTACGGATGTACCTGTGCACGATAAAATTGCACAGGAAGATGCGTATATAGACCGTCCTTTGGTATATAATGGAAATGAGCTGGAATTTTCCATAGAGGTATTGCATGCGGTACTCTCCAAACATTTTCAATTCTATAACCGGCTGCTGGATATTGACCGCGAAAAATTTATTTCACGTCTAAAAAAATTTATTGACAATAAAATTTTTGTCATCCACGCTAAAAAAGGATACCGGGAAATGCCTATTCTGATTAGTGCATCCGCAATTCAACTGACATTTGGCTTAAGAAAATACCTGTTATCTCATTTCAATATCATCCAGATATTCCCCGAGGCTTTTGTAGGATTGGAGCCCTTTCGAATATTGATTGGAAATGTTACCGGCAACACCATTAATATTGCCTGGAAACAGTTTCTGGAAGGATATAAAAACAAATACGATATGCAAAACGTGGGTTTGCATGAAATGGCGCATGCTTTGTACTATCAAAATTTTGAAACAGAATTATATATTGACAAAGATTTCAAAGATTCTTTTCAGCAGTTTAATGCAATTGGTGAAAAAGTATATCATGTAGAAAAGGTGGTAACCATCGGATTGTATTCGGAATATGCCATAAAAGATTTCCAGGAGTTTTGGGCAGAAAGTATAGAAATATATTTTAAAAGCCCTGACCGGCTCCAGATGCATTACCCCGATTTATATAAAGCATTGTGTGATATCCTAAAACAGGACCCGCTTAATTATCCCAACCATCTTTTCCAGGGGGAGTAGGAAATGATGAGATATGAGCCGGTAAATCAAAACGATAAATATGAAAAAGAACCTCTCAAATTTACAGTATCACCAAAACTCCTCCTACAACCGATTGCTCAATTGCTGATAAAGTTTCTTTTTGTCCCTTGGCTTCAGCGCATCAAACTCCACTATATTTCCTGAGGCATTGACTATAACATACAATGGCAAGGCATACCCTTTTCCCTGCCAGAAAATTTTAGAAAGGTCTTTTAACATACTGGGGTTTGCTTTAATATGATAACCCTCAAGGTTGTAATATTTAATCAGCTCTTTCCATTCTGCTTCGTGTTTGTCGTTGTCAACAGAAATAAAGAGGTGAGCTATATTATTTTTACGCAGGTAATTGGTGAGTGGGGTTTCATATTCAAACTGGTCTTTACAGGTAATACACCAGGTAGCCCAAAACTCAATATATACCGGCTTCCCACGGAAATTAGCCATCAATTCGCGGAATGAGTTTATAAGCCTGTAATCTTTAATGATTTTTTGTTCCGGACTAAAATCCTGCTTCACTTTTTCGTAATAAGCAATAGCTTTATCTGCCAGTGGTTGTATATAAGGTGTATACGCACTTGCCGGATACTTCTTTTTATAATCGCTAAAAAGAGCAGACAGCATAACAAAGTTTTTTTCCAGGCTTAATTCAGAAAAGAGCAGATCAGCTTCAATAAACTCCGCAACAGGAGGTTTTAAATTATTACGAATACGATTGATAGTCTCCCTGATATTCTTTTCAGGGTCGGCTGAGATTGGAGCTGCCCCAATTTTTTGTCTTTGCCATGTCAGGTAACTATTCAGGTAATCACTGGCATAGGTGTTGAACCGGTCGCTAAATCCAAAAGAACGGATAGCTAAGGGATTGTTTACAGGATATTGTTTGTAAGTTGCTTCCCACAATACACCAAAATCATGCGGAAAACCTGCTTTATAAAAGGGATTATCTTTGGGCAATACAGAGGTTTCAAATTTAGCCGCAATTACTTCTGTTATAATAGAAGCATGATAATAATCAAGCGTGATTTTAATAAAATCGAAAAAAGGTTTATCAATTTTTCTTTCGTCAAAGAGGTTTTTAAATATATTTATCCTTACCGCTTTGTCATCCTGCACATGCTTTTCAAGCATTGTTGCGGTACTGTCGCGCTTGTAGCGGGGAAGCAGGCTACCCGGATACAAGAGTTGCCCTGAGGTTAGCAACATTTGCCCATCCTTATTTGGTCCATCAATATTGACGGGTTGTTCTTCATTTTCCTCGTCAATAGTTATCCGTATATTGTTACCTTTTTGTACAAACAGTTTTATTTCTCTTTCTACAACTGTGATATCTACAAAGCCGGTTTGTCCCTCGTTGAGGGAAATCTTCAATGGTTTTTTCCCTTTAATTGTATCCACCCGCGATGCACCCCAAAATACTGAATATTGTACCGGTAACAATATATCTGCCAATGCTTCATCAACACCTTTAAGCACCACTTCAATCGTTGCCACAGGCTTTATCTGTGCAATGGCAGAATATGCTGTTGTAAAAAGTAATAATAAAGACAGGCTGATTTTTCTCATGAATACGATGGGTTGACAGGAGCGAATATACATTAATCTGCAGCAAGAATTTGTGTATGGAGTATATCCTGCAGCGTTTCCCTTCTCCTGATTAATACAGATGTGTTATTCTTTACCAGTACTTCTGCCGGTTTAAACCTTGAGTTATAATTCGAGGCCATTTCCATACCATAAGCCCCGGCATTATAAAAAACGAGATAATCACCCTCCCTGATTTCGCTGATCAAACGGTTGTCAGCAAAGGTATCCGTTTCACAGATATTGCCAACTACATTATAGGTCAGCATTTTTCCATCACTGTTTGAAATATTTTCTATATGATGGTAAGCCCCATAAAACATTGGCCGTATTAAATGATTGAGACCACTGTCAACACCGGCAAATCTTATATCTCCCGATTGCTTTATTACATTTACCGAAGTAACAAGATAACCGGCTTCACTCACCATAAACTTGCCAGGCTCAAACCATATTTCAAGTTTCCGACCAGTTGACTTCTCAAAACCAATAAACTCTTCCGCCACTTTTGCACCCAGGGCCCTGATATCTGTACCCATTTCACCAGGCATATAGGGTACTTTAAGCCCACCTCCGAGATCAATAACTTTCAGATCGGGGAAATGATGTACCAATCCAAACAATACTTCAATTCCTTTTGCAAATACTTCCACATCTTTTATTTCACTGCCGGTATGAATATGAAGCGTTCGGATATTTAGATTAGTATCCTTCATCAGCCCGAGTACCTTGTTTATATCTTCAAGGGGGATACCAAATTTACTTTTATCATGTCCTGTAGATATTTTAAGATTGCCGCCTGCCATAATATTTGGGCGTAATCTTATCCCTATCGGATAGCTGTGCCCGTATTTTTTACCAAATTTTTCCAGGTTAGACAGGCTGTCAATATTAATATGCACCCCCAGTTCTTTTGCAGTTTCAATCTCAGCAAAAGAAATATTATTGGAAGTATATAAGATCTTTTCGGGAGGGAATCCCGCCATCAGTGCAAGCTGTACTTCATTTACCGAGCTGCAGTCTACATTACAGCCAATACTTTTAATATGTTTAAGTATATTGATATTGGTAAGTGCCTTGCAGGCATAAAAGAAAGTAGTATCTACATTTCTAAAAGCATCCTTCAGCAAATTATACTGTTCTGTGATTCTTTCGGCATGGTATATATATACCGGGGTACCAAATGTTGCAGCAATATCAGAGAGCTGCCGGTGCGATAAAACCTGGGGCATTTTGTTAAAAAAATTTGCGTGCGAAATTACAGCAACCCGGGGAAAGCGGGAAAAGAATAAAATACACGGGGGGTGGATTATATTATTCTATTATCCCATTCATTGATGTAACAATAAATGTTAACTATTGTTATGGTTGGCTACAAGCAGGCGGGAGTCCATTCGTTCCCCATAGTTTATTAGGGTTGGAACCTAACCATATATCCAGTTGTCCGCCTTGTTCAAAAGCCTCATGACTAAACCAAAAAGTATTTAACTTTTCAGCATTGAGGGTTACCGACTGGATATAGCAGTTAGCAGCACTATTATTATGGGTGCGAATCACAAACTTTTTTCCCATATAATAATCAGGATTGAGCGCAATGGTTATTTCATCAAAAATCGGAGATGTAATTTCATATACCGGTTTTTGAGTAGCTCCCCCCATAATATCAAATAATCCAATAGACATTAATGCACTTACACCGCCCATCTGGCCTTCATCTTCATCATGTCCGCCATAACCAAGATCAGGAGAGATGCCTCCGTAGGTTTGATGTTGCACTCTTCTTACCCAATATTGCGTTAGCCAGGGCTTCCCTCCATAACTAAACACATGTGCATTAGAACATCCGGGCTGATTGGCATAGCTAACATATCCATTTCCATACGATGCTACAAAATCATTTTTCTTTGCCTGTTCAAAAGCATAATTCAATTTGTCACAAAAACTATCCTTACCCCCCATTTTGCTTACCAGTCGTGTTATATCATGCGACACCCCAAAGGTAGCCTGCCAGGCATTTGATTCTACCCAACCCGCTCCACTCATGGGGTCGGCATGCATAAATTTACCTTTTTTGTTTTTTGGGAAAATGAATTTATGCACAGTATCGAAACAGTTTTCCCAATTATGTGAACGTTTTTTGAAATAGCTATAATCCCTCATTTTCCCAAGTTTGGCTGCCATCTGAGAAGTGCTATAATCCTGAAAAGAAGCCTCGATAGTAATTCCTGCATTACCCTGCCACCATCCTTTATCTATGTAAAACTGAGTATTAGTAGCAGATCCTCCGTCCAGCATACCACCGGGCATTTGATTTTGCTTTACAATTTTAAAAGCATGCATCGGATCAGCTTTTTTAAGCAATCCCTTCATGAAGGCAGCCGATATCAGGTTAGCTGCAGGGTCTCCGGTCATAATAAAACTATAGCCCCCGACAAACGGGCCTCTGGGTAAAAGTTTACCATTGGTTGCATATTCAATCAGCGAAGCTGAAATATCATCCATTACATCGGGCCAAGCCAAACTCCATAGTATATTTAAATTCCATTGTGTAAGCCAGAATGCATCGGAGAGATACATATTGAATTTCGGGTTTCCATTTTTATCTTTTGGAACTGTTTTGATTTTAAAAACAGCATCATTGTGAGCTCCCCGGTCCCCATGTCGTGCTATCATTTCAGTCCTGTCCGGGTAATCTCCGCTTACATCATTGATCTTTTGACGACCCAGCAATACATGCCACAGATCGGTATAAAATTTTATGCGCTGCCCGTTTGTTCCACCTTTCACATCAATTTTTCCCAACCAATTGTTCCAGGTTAACCTTGAGTGGTTGCGAACATTATCAAAATCCCATGTTTTACATTCAGTATCCAGATTTTTACGGGCATTTTCAATAGAAGTATAGGAAATGGCAATCTTCATTTGAATTTC
>JAFDXG010000172.1 GCA_018268105.1 Bacteroidota bacterium
ATGGTTGCATTATTATTATCATCTACCAAAATGGTTTTTCCTAAAGCATCGTATGGATTTTTAAAACCTAAAGCTTTAATTGCTTTATTGTTGACGATAACATTATAGTTGGTCAGAGAATCACTAAGCCAAACTTTGTCAGAAGGAAGCAGGTTCCTTCCTGCATTTAATTTGATATTATAAGTTGACAGATAATTTTCATCAATAAATTTTCTTTCAGTATTGATATTCTCCTTGGATGATGCTGAAGGCAGCCTGATTTCGCTGAATGCGTTGCCTGCTGAGGTGGGTGGACCAGAGCTGAAACTGATATTCCTGACACCGGAAAGTGACATCACCTGGTTTCTGAATACGTCTATTTTTTTCTGATCATTAGAAGGCATTTCTACCGTTTCAATGCCTGCTTTCCGATAGCCTAGATCTTTACTATAAAAATACTTTATCTGCAAAGCCACAACAATGGTGCAAATGATAAGAAGTTGTGTAATTATAAATTGAGTTACAACTAACCCTTTTCTTAAAGAGAAACGATTAGCAAACCCAGCATTCTTTGCTTTAATCGAATTTTTCAAAGCTTCAATAGGTTTGAATCCAGCCATTATTTTAGCAGGATAAAAACCGGCTAACAAAGTAATAACCAAAGCAAGTGCTATCAGAAAGAAAAACAGCGTATAGTCAAAATGCAAATCAAACACAACAATAAAAGAAAGGTATTGGTTGAATGCATGTAAAGCCCAATATGCAAGCCCCAGCGCTATTAATGATGCCATCACCACTAATAAAAATGTTTCAGACATAAAACCAAAAGCCAATTGCCACTTACGGCTCCCCAATGTTTTTCGGATACCAATCTCTTTTGCACGGTTTAAAGATTGTGCAGTTGCGAGGTTAATAAAATTGATACAGGATGCCAGTAAAATAATAACAGCCATAGCTATGAAAGCAATTAACATAATCACAGGAGTGGCATACAAAGTGCCGCCATATCTTGTATCGGTATGCACTTTTGATAAAGGTTGGGTATGATAAGTTTCCTTTGCAGCCGATTCTTTATCAAGATATTTATTTTTGAAAGCAATTAATTCATTATCAAACTTTAGTGGGGAATAATCTTTTGGAAGCGTAATAAAAGTATAACTGTCGCCATAATTTTGCCGCCAGTCCTGAACTACTTTTGCGTTTTCTTTTGCAAAGACTGAAAAGGGGAGAATTATATTGCAGGAAATATTACTATTGCGAGGCATATTTTGCATGATTGCTGAAATGCGATAAGGCGCTTTATTAACGGTAATTATACTTCCAATCAAAGAATGATAGTTCGACTGAATATTGTTTCCGAAATATTTATCAGCAATATCTTTTGAAATAATAACTTCATCCGGGTTGGTAAGCAAATTATTCACATTGCCAGCCAATAGAGAAACGTCAAATGTTTTAAAGAATCCCGGATCCGTATAAGACAAATGATTTTCTTCAAACAGTTTTCTTGTACCATTTTTATCTGATATTTCAATGATGGCTTTATTGTTTGAATAGAGCTGTGTAACTGTTTCGAGATTTGGAAAATCAGTTCGTAAAGCAGGTGCGAGCGCAAAGGTTGATATTCCGTTATATTGAATACCCTGTGCAGTTTTTACATCATTTACAATCCTGTAAATACGATCTGCTTTTGAGTGAAAGCTATCAAAAGTTGTTTCATGTTTTACCAGTACATATACCACGATACAACATGCAATGCTTACAGCAAGCCCGAATATATTAATAATCGAGTTTAATTTATTTCTCCATAAGCTTCGCAAATTGGTAATCACATAGTTCTTAAACATCCTTTATCTATTTTAAAATTGTAATTGAATTTTCAATATCAAGTAAATATTGGTTCATACTATTCATATTGCAATCCCAGGAAATATTTAAATTTGATATATCAAATACGGGATTGATTTTATTATACAAATTCAAAGCATCTTAATCTTTCGTAATTCATACTTACCGATTTCTATCCTTTACTCAGATCTCAAGCTCTTCACCGGATTGGCAAGTGCTGCTTTTATCGCCTGGAAACTTACGGTAATCAATGTTATAGTCATTGCGCCTAATCCTGAAACCATAAATATCCATAAGGATACAGAAGTCCTGTATTCGTATTGTTGCAACCAATGATGTAAATAATACCAAGCAAGCGGAATGGCGATAAAACAGGATATGATTACAAGTAATGCAAATTCTTTGGATAACATCTGCCATAAATTATAGATGGAAGCACCCAATACTTTTCTAAGGCCAATTTCTTTTTTACGTTGTTCTGCTACAAATGATGCAAGTCCAAATAACCCAAGGCAGGAAATAAATATGGCAAGTATGGTGAAGAAGGCAGCAAGGCTGCCAATGCGTTTTTCATCAGCAAATTTTTTTGCATAATTCTCATCATTAAATGTATAATTAAACGGCGAAGAAGGGCTGTATTTTTTAAATACCGATTCAATCTTTTTTAAAGAAGCAGTTACCGGAACACTTTGTTTGATGGCAATGGTAAAGATGCCTCCCCAACTGGGGTCATTAAAAAATACTGTTGGCTTTACGGGTTCATAAGGTGATTCCATCACCATGTCTTTGATGACACCGATCACCTTATAATCTTTATCATTAAAGCTGATTGTCTGTCCTACGATATCCTGCTTCATCCCGATTTGTTTCACTGCTGCCTCATTCAATATCATTGCAGCGCTATCTGTTGCAAATTCTTTAGAGAAATCCCTGCCTTCTTTTATCTGCCATCCAATTGTTTTACCAAAATCAACGGTAACTCCAATTGTTCCAAATGCAGGTATGGTATTTGGATCTTTACCCTGCCAGTTAAACCCTATCTGGTTGGCAAAAATATTTGTGGTTGGGCTAGATGATTCTGCCATATTTTCAACAGCGCCGGTTGCAAGCAAATCACTCCTAAAAGTATCATAGTGCCCATCTAAATCCTGAGTAGTCAGAAAAATAGTTATCAATCCATCTTTCTTATAATTTACAGGCCTGTCTTTTGCATATTGTATTTGTTTAAACACGATGATAGTACCAATGATCAAAGCAATGGAAAATGAAAACTGAACGACTACCAAAACTTTTCTTGGCAATGATGCAAACCTGCCCACACGGAATGTTCCCTTTAAAACTTTGATCGGCTTGAACCTTGATAAATACAATGCCGGGTAACTACCGGAAATTAATCCCGTGATGAAAGTAAATGCAATAGCTATTAACCAAAAATATACATTATTCCCGGGGAGGCTGATGTGTTTATCTGCAAGTGAATTAAAGAGTGGTAATAATGCAAATACCAATATTATAGAAAAAACAAATGAGATAAATGCCAGTAAAACAGATTCACTTAAAAACTGACTAATCAATTGCACACGTAAAGAACCTACGGTTTTGCGTATGCCTACTTCTTTTGCACGTTTCTCACTTCTTGCCGTGGAGAGGTTCATGAAATTGATGCAGGCCAGCAGCAACACAAACACACCAATGATTGTAAACAACCAGATAAATTGTATGCGCCCACCTTCAGGAACACCGTTTTTAAAATCACCATACAAACGCCATTTGTTCATCGGGAAAATATATGCCTGCTCCACACCTTCAGTCTTTGCATCTTTATGTGCCATCACTATGTTCTTTATTTTCCCGGATACTTTATCCATATCAATATTATCAGCCATCTGAACATAACATTGCCAGGAATGATTATTCCATTCGGTTGCAGATTCCCTTAACCAATTTTGTGTGGTAATATATTTTTTCCAGGGCAAAAAATATTTTGAGTCAGTTATAGAAGTGTTTTCCGGAAAGTCTTCAAATATACCTGTCACTTTATAATTGTCATTATTATCCAGCCTGATCATTTTATTTAGTGGGTCAGTATTGCCAAAAAGTGTTTCTGACAAAGATGAACTAATAAAAATTGAAGATGGGTCATTGAGTGCATTGATATTTCCCTTTATCATCTTTAATGAAAACATAGTGGGAAAATTGGCTTCCACCCACATACCTTTTTCGCTGATCTTTTTTTCGCCTATCCCCAATACGTGGTTGAAATTCCATGAGGCCATTGATATGTTTTTAAAATCACTACCATATTTTTGTTGTAATTCTTTACCAATGGGCATGCAAACAGCTCTACTTGTTTCCATTTTGTCATTTTCATTCACAAAAGTTGTCATTATTTGTGCGAGCTGGTTGTGATTATCAAAATACCTGTCATAAGTTACTTCATCCCATATCCACAATGCAATTAACATCACTACCGCCATGCCAGCAGCAAGCCCCAGGATGTTAATTGCAGAATACATTTTGCTTTTTACGATATTGCGCCAGGCGATTTTGAAATAGTTTTTAAGCATTTACGATTTGAAATTTAAGGTTTGAAAATTTGAAATTGTATGACTGTTACAGGTTTTCAAGTTCTGAACTTCCTCCTCTCCCCCCTTCTCTCTCTCCTTGCAAAGGAGAGGGAGCGGTACTGCAGAATATATCCAATCGTTTGTTCTTCCACATCAATATTTGAATAAAACCGGACAAACGCTTTACATTTTTACTCTTTTACAATTATCACAGTTCCGTATTTTTTACATCTCTTCTATTCTTCAGTCGTCTTGAATGCCAGGTTGCCCCTCTCACCGTTCACTCAACCAGCCACGATCTTAAACACCCCACTTCACTGCGTGGAGAGAGGTCGGGCGTGAGGCTATTCTGTTCGTAGTGACTGAACCGGATTTGCCATTGCAGCTTTAATCGCCTTGAAGCAAACCGTAGCAAGCGCAATAACTAATGCGATAGTTGCAGCTAATAAAAAAAACCACCATTCTATGCTGATTCGATATGCAAAATCCTGAAGCCAACTGCGCATGGCCCACCATGCCACCGGAAAAGCAATAACAGCAGCAATGAAAACAAGTTTCAAAAAATCTTTCGACAGCATAACCACCAGGTTCGGAACAGATGCACCCAGTACTTTTCTAACACCGATTTCTTTGGTGCGCTGTTCTGTCATATAAGTAACCAATCCAAATAATCCAAGACAGGCAATCAAAATAGCCAGCATGGAAAATATAACAGCTACTTTTCCAATTCGTCCTTCTGCACGGTAAATATTATCAAAAGCCTCATCCATAAAACGATAACTGAAAGGCATGCCCGGCGCAATAATTTTCCATTTAGCCTCCACAATTTTTACTAATTCCTGCAAATTCTTTGTACTAACTTTAAATGATACATTACCGGAGTTGTGCCCAAGCCGGAGACTTAGCGGATATATATTCTGACGCAGCGATTCATAATGAAAATCTTTAACCACACCCACAATGGTATATGTTTTAAGAGAGAGCGGATTATTTGATCCGTCCTGAAAACTGGAATAAATCTTTTTTCCTATAGGATCAACATAACCCAGTACTTTTACTGCAGCCTCATTTAGAATAATTCCGCTGGAGTCTGTGCCAAAATCTTTTGAAAAATTTCTCCCTTTGACAATTTGCATCCCCATGGTTTTAATGTAATCATAATCCACTACCCAGGTTTGCATTGAGAGTGCATTTTTTGCATCCATCACTGCATCCTTTGAATAAGTATTATCAGTTCTTGAAGATGCCACGGGCAAATAAGAACTAATTGTGCCACTAATTATGCCGGGCATTTTGAGTACTTCATTTTTAAACGCATCACTATTTTCATTATTCAATGCACCCGCAGCATTAATAATAAGTACCTGATCTCTGTTAAAACCCAGGTTAGTAGTTTGTATATAATTAAGTTGTTTGTATATAACTACCGTGCCGATGATGAGTACAATGGAAGTAAAAAACTGGAATACAACAAGTGCACTGCGCAAAGAGCTTTTTTTAAACCCGGTATTTATTTTCCCTTTTAATACAACTATGGGTTTAAACCCGGAAAGAAAAAAAGCAGGGTAACTACCGGCAACAAGACCTACAAAAACGGGTAATGCAATCAACAGAAGCATTACCGGTCCATTTAATATGCTGCCAAGGCTAAGTGATTTTGCTGAAATATTATTAAACAAAGGCAAAACTAACCATGCTGCCATTACAGCAATAAATAATGAAATAACAGCCATTACGGTAGATTCTGTGAGAAACTGCCTAATGAGGTTTTTCCTTTCAGTACCAAGTACCTTTCGTATACCTACTTCTTTTGCACGACTGGCACTGCGGGCAGTGGAAAGATTCATGAAATTAATGCACGCAATAAGTAGTATAAACAATGCGACTGCCGAAAAAATATACACATACTGTATGTTGCTATTAGTATCAAGTTCGGGCCAGCGGGCACTGTGCAGATGTATATCCAATAACGGCATAAGATGATACTCAAGTTTATTGCCTGCTGATCTGAACTCATCCATACTGGCTATTTGCATAAACTGCTTAGCCTGGGGAAAAATATATTTTTCGATAACCTGGTCAAAATTTTTTTCAAATACTTTGTAATCCGTTCCCGGTTTAAGTAATATGTAGGTATGAAAGTTATGGCTCAGAAAATTGCCAAACCCGTAGGCTACGTTTTTCATTGACAATAAGAAGTCAAAATGAAAATGTGAATTATGCGGAATGTCTTTAATTACTGCGGTTACTTTGTAAGGCTTCATTTCTACTTCCAGCGTTTTACCGGTTGCATGAATGGTTCCAAAATATTTTTTTGCAGCAGTTTCACTAATTACAATCGTATTAGGTTCATTCAATGCGGTTTTTGTATCGCCTTCTAAAGCTGGTAATGTAAATACATTAAAAAGTGTAGAATCTGCATAAGCGATTTTGTCTTCATCAATATACTCGTTACCTTTTTTTATTAACTTACTACCTTCACTTGCATAAATACGTGTATATTCCTGCACCTGCGGATAATCTTTCTTGAGCGTGGCGCCCATGGGATCGCTGCTTACAGCAAGTTTTAATGCATTGCCACCAAAATTTATGTCTGCATCAACACGGTAAATATTTTCTGCATTCACATTAAAGCGATCGTAGCTCAATTCATCCGTTACATACAATGCAATGAGTATAAAACAACAGATGCCTGTTGCCAATCCGATAATATTGATTGAGGAGAAAATTTTGTTTCTCCACAAGTTTCTGAAAGCCACTTTGAGATAATTCTTTAACATGGCCAGTACAATTAATAATTATTATTAAAAAAACTTATCAGGGGTATCCAGTGTAGTTCTTCAGCTTCTGAAGCCAACGAAATTATGCTGGCGCCTATACTGCGACAGCACACTTCGGTAGCATTTGCCTTAGTTGCTATATTTGAAGTACAGGCAGATAAGTTTTTAGCAATAACACATACTAATGCAAACAATGCAATTAGCATGAAAAATCTTTGCCTTCTGATTTGATGTTGTTGTAACATGGGAAGTGGTTTATAGTTTTTGGTTTTTGGTTTTTGGTTAGCAGTTCCAAAGCTAATAGCTGATACCTGACGGCTGATAGCTGATACCTGACAGCTAACCGCTATACCAAAATATTCTCCGTAACTGTTTGCCCGTCCAGCATGCGTATAATCCGATGACTGTATCTCGAATCATGTTCGGAATGGGTAACCATAATAATAGTGGTACCTTGTTCATTCAGGTCAGTAAGCATCTGCATTACTTCATTACCATTACTGCTGTCGAGGTTACCTGTAGGCTCATCCGCTAAAATTAGCTTTGGATTATTAACTACCGCACGCGCCACTGCCACACGTTGTTGCTGACCACCGGATAATTGTTGCGGATAATGATTGCGCCTGTGCATGATCTGCACTTTGTCTAATACTGCTTCTACTCTTTTTTTGCGTTCTGCAGACTTCACACCGGTATATATTAAAGGAAGCTCTACATTTTCAAATACCGTCAGTTCGTCAATCAGATTAAAACTTTGGAAAACGAATCCGATATTATGCTTACGTAAATCTGCCCGCTTACGTTCATTGAAATGGGCTACTTCAATACCATTAAACAAAAAACTTCCCGCATCCGGATCATCCAGCAAACCAAGTATATTCAGTAAAGTAGATTTGCCGCAACCCGAAGGACCCATTACAGCCACAAATTCCCCGTCTCTTACTTCGAAGGAAAGCTTATTGAGCGCTACTGTTTCTACTTCTTCTGTGCGATAGATCTTTTCTAATTCAGTGATTTTGATCATTGTGTTTGATTTGAATGAAGGTATCAGGTATCAGGTTTTTTTAAGATATTGCTTTATAAATAGTATTTTCATAATCAGGTATTAGGTTCAGGGCTTCAGGCGCCGGCTTCTTATATCGTTGTTCGTTAACCATCAAAAACATTTACAATGAGAAATTTCCGAAATTTATCTATTTGGTCAAAAAGTCATACGCTGACACTAAAAATTTATTCCTGTACAAAAAACTATCCCAAAGAAGAACTATTTGGTCTCACCTCTCAAATGCGCCGGTCTGCTTCGTCTATCCCTACTAATATTGCTGAAGGGTGTGGTAGGAACAGCAATCCTGATTTCAGGCGTTTTTTGGTAATGGCCTCAGGTTCATCTTCAGAATTAGAGTACCAGCTCATCCTCTCTAAAGATTTAAAATTACTTCCTGATCAAACATTTAAAGAACTGGAAGCTGAAATAATTGAAATCAGAAAAATGATCCACACATTCATCAAAAACATTCCAGAACCCTAACCCACCGGCGCCGAAACCTGACACCCATACCTCATACCTCATACCTGATACCTCATACCTGATACCTCATACCTCATACCTCATACCTCATACCTGATACCTCATACCTGATACCTCATACCTCACTTCTCACTTCAAAATCAACTCCTGCATATTTCCATAATTTTCATAGCTGCTGGTTACCACTTTATCACCCGGGTTCAGCCCTTCCAATACTTCATAATAATCCTGGTTTTGATTGCCAAGCTTAATGTCTACACGATAGGCTTTTCTACCGTCTTCAGAAACTTTGAAAACCCAGTTACCACCTGAAGTTTGGTAGAACCCGCCCCGCGGTAGCAGCAATGCTTTTCTCTCATCGCTCAGGGCAAGTAATATTTGAAGGGTTTGTCCTCTGCGGATGCCGCTGGGTGTTTTTCCTGAAAATTCCATGTCTACCTGAAAACGACCGCTGGTAACCTGTGTAAATACTTTTTTAATCTTCAGTTCATATGTAGTATCTGCAAAAGTAAACTCTCCCTTCTGTTCCGGATATATCCTGGACAGATAATGTTCATCCACATCTACTCTTACTTTAAATCCGCTTAATACATCTATCTGCCCCAGTCGCTGTCCCTTATTTTTATTTTCTCCGATCTCTGCATCCAGCGAGGTAAGCTGCCCGTCAACAGGTGCACGCACAATAAGATCGCCTACTTTCTTTTGCATGATATTTAATGCCTGCTGCGAACCGGCGTAGGATTGTTTATCCTGTGTAGCCTGCTGAAGTCTTGAAATAGAATCCTGTTCCAGAATTTTACTGGTAAGCTTCTTCTTATCCAGCAAATATTTGTAATTAATCTCCGATTGTTTAAACTCCTGCGAACCAATTACTTTTTGCTCAAATAATTCTTTATTCAAAGTGTATAATCTTTCTGCTTCTTTCAACTGGCTTTCCACGTCAGCCATCTGGTTCAGTTTTGACACCGTATTTTGTTGTGCATTATTACTGTTGATCTGCATTTGAGTAAGTGTGTTATACACCGTGTTCTGAGTCCCCATAAGTGTAAGCAACAGATCCGTGTTAGAAAGACGTAATATGGGTTCTCCTTTTTTCATAATAGTACCGTCTTCCACAAACTTTTCCTCTACTCTTCCACCTTCCTGAGCATCAAGATAAATACTGGTCAATGGAAGAACAACCCCGTTTACAGGAATAGTTTCCCGGAATACACCATTTTTGACTTCGCCTATGCTTATCCGTTCGGTATCCACATTCAGTTTTGGTTTGCCTGAGGTAAAATAATAACTTGCCGCAATCAATACTACAATAGCTGATAAACCCAAAATCGTCAATACACGTTTGGTAGTCCACTTTTTCTTTTTTATTGCCCTGTCCATTTATTAACTTTTCTTGTTTTATGACTACGGTATGATTTCTTTTTATTCCGATTAACCTTCAGATATTATATCAGGAGACAAAAATCTATACCCGGAAACTGATTTATATAAGGGAATGATGTGCCAAAACAAACCACAATTGATTACCAGCAAGTTACAAAGTAGTTCCTCTCATGTTTGTACGCTACCGATACACAAACTGTCCGGTTTTGATACACTTGTGCAAACTCTGAGTATTTTTTCTCTCACTGATTGCACAGAAATCCACAGATTTTAAGTATTTGTATTCAGGAGTAGTATGGAGAGATATTGGTTGGGAATTGCAAACAAAATTAATGAACCCTTTTTGCGAATCAACATCCGGGAAAAAGTTTCTGTGTAAATCTGTGAACAATGATTTCTTCCTTTACCATTCAAATAAAAATTCGTTGAATTTTATACTTCTGTTACCGCAACAACAGTAATGTACCTTTTTTTACAATTTTTTTACCCAGATAATCAATGCCGCTTACCATCCATATATAAGTGTCGGTTGCCTGTTCGGCACCTTTAAGTGTACCATCCCAACCCTCTTCAGAATTAGTGGTAGAAAATACAATCTGCCCCCATCGGTTATAAATTTTGAGATAATCAAATTGCTTTATTCCTACAGGAATTGCTCTGAATACATCATTCAGACCATCTTTGTTTGGGGTAAATGCATCGGCAACAAAAATATCAGGCAATGTTCTAAACACCCTAACCTTCATAGTATCATAAGCAAAGCAACCTTCGGGTGTAGATACTTTTACAGAATATGTAAATTGTTCACCCGTTTCTCCTTCAAAAGTTGCCACAGGATCAGCAATATCGGTATTACTTAAAAAAGATGGCGGTGACCATTTATAGAATTCGGCGCCTGTGGCTTGCAAGTGTAGTGGTTGCCCAATAACCACTACTGTATCATTACCAGCAAAAGCAGGTACCGGTGGAATTACACGAACCAGTATATCTTTATAAGAAGGTTTGGGGCAACCCAGGGTATCCGTAACTTTTACGGTATAGGTTGTAGTTACCGGAGGATTGGCATAAGGGTTTGATACCGTATAACTATTCATACCAACAATAGGCGACCATTGATAATATGCCCCGCCCTGTGCATACAATTGTATTCTTTTGCCATAACAAATAGAAGTATCACCAATGGAAACTATTTGCGGATAGGGTACCGTAGTAACACGTAACCTATCTGTTGCCTGGCATTTACCAATATATGCGGAGACTGTATATAATGTGCTCTTATCAACAGGAGTAGCCATAGGGTATTTAGTATTTGGATTGTCAAGTGTTGACTGCGGACTCCAAACATATGTAAGCCCATTACTCTTAGGATATAACTGAATAGTATCAGTAAGGCATATTGTAGTATCTTTTCCCGCATCGAGTGTTACGAAACTCACAACATTCACATGGATAGAATCTGTAGAAGTGCAACCCGGAACGGTAGTAAGACTTACGACATAGGTAGTGGTTCTATCGGGACTCACCTGCACGGTATTACCCGTTAGTCCGCTGATATTATAGTTTGGCAGCCAGGTGTAAGTACCAGGCGCACCAGTGGCTGTTATTGATATAGTGTCAATATCACACATCAGGGTATCGTGAGGCAAATTCAATAAAGGCCTCAACCTTACCACAAGATCCTTAGACACCGTTTTCTCACACCCCTTACTATTGGTAACGGTAAGGGCTACATGATAAGTGCCGGAATCATTATAAACATAATCTGCACGGGGAACATTTGAAGTATCGTCAGCAACAGATGTTACTCCAAAATCCCATTTCCATGAATCCACAACGCCATATCTGGTGCGGGTGGTATCTGTAAAATGCATCCCTACATTTACACAACCCTCACCCACTTTAAACCCCGGGAAAAATCCGGGATATACCTTTGCTATAGTGAAAGCTGTGTCTGAACAATCCAGGGCCCGGTTGGTGATCAGCATAATCTTGTAAGTGCCGGTATCGGTATAAGTAAAAGTGGGCCTTACTGCAGTGCTCGTATCATCTGACCTCCCTTCCACACCGAAATCCCAATAGTAAGTTTTGATCAGCGGACTGCTGCTTTTGTTTTGAAATGTAAGCGAAAATCCGTCACAACTCATATACACAGGATCCAGTGCTGCTGCTGCTATTGAACAAGATGCAACTTTTATTTGTATATCTTTTCGATGCACATTTATTAACAACCCTTTCCTATATTCACTCACACATACAGTAAGCACATAAACACCCGCAGCGGGGGCTACACCGGCTACTATTCCTGTTTTTGTATCTAATGAAACACCCGGACCCATGGGCGAAGAAGCGTTAAACCCAAATGCATACGGAACCGGACGATATGGAGGCGGGTCTGCCGGATTAGGCTGTGGCTCACCGGGGCTCCCACCGGCATAAGCAGTACAAAAATTATAAGTGAGAGAATCTCCATCAATATCTTTTGCACTAAAATCATACACAAAGTAATTGTCTTCACATACAATAACAGTGTCTTTGGTGGAAAACTCAGGGCTAGAATTTTTAGGGGCGTTATCAGATATTTTTGTACCGGGAATATCAGCAGTGTAGGTTGCACCCACCTGACCCGACCCGCTTACATTCGACATATTTTCTATTCTGCAACAGCGCTGATAGGAAATGGTATACCCGTTAGGATTTGCCGGTAATTTTGTTTTAAATATATATACCCCAACCTCATAACAAACAGGGGGGGGATTATCAATACATTTCCCCGGTGAAGTAAGTGTGAGTATGTCTCTGCGTATCATCGTCACTTCACGATTTTCAAAAACAGATAGTAACCCTGCAGAATTTTTACTATAAATAGTAATAAAGGCTGAAGCATCAAGCTGCGCCCCTGTAGAAAAGCAATCCCTGTATAATTTTAAAGTAATTTCATATTCGTATGATGTACCCGTCGAAGACCCAGGAAGGAATTTATAAGATAACTCCCCTCCGGTGATATGCCTCGCCATTAGTCCTGTGGATATACACAGACAACAAATCGTGGCCAAACAGTATTTTCTTACGTCAGTCATCAAAACAATAATTAAGGAATTCCATTATGGTAGCGCTGGTGTGGTCTTTCATTTCCCACATTCCCATGTGGGCTGCGTGAGGGAGGATATTAATAAGAGTCAATTCCGGAAAATAACATTGGCTGAGGCTGTCTTGTAAATATACACTTTTATCTTCCTCTCCTATAATAAAAAGCACAGGCTTTTTAATTTTTTTCAAAACATCAATGCTGTCCGGTCTATACATCATTGCTTCATAATATTGTACGAGAGTATCAGCACTAAAGTTGGCAGCAAGGTCTATCAGTTCCTGCACGGATTCAGGGTGAGTTGTTTTAAATATATCGCCAAACAAATTAGGAATAGATTGTTTCAAAAATTCCTGTGCGCCATGCTTTTGTATAAAGGCAATTCCTTTTAAGCGGGCTTCTTTCTTTTCTTCACTATCAGCATAAGCAGTAGAATGAATTAACCCAAGACCCGCAAGCATATCTCCATACTTTGCTGCAAAAGCAAGAGCTATATATCCTCCCATGCTATGCCCTGCTATTACACATTGCCGAACAGCTTCATTCGCAATAATATTTTTCACAATATCAGCATAGCTGCTGATGATACCTGAAGGAGCAGTATCGTCCCCCGGCAGGAAGTGTGATTGACCACTTCCGGGAAGGTCTGGGATTATAAGCCGGAAATGTGACGCCAGTTCAGCTTCCTGATATTTCCATATCCCACTATCTTCACCAAACCCATGTATCAATACTACATCGGGACCATTTCCAACCACCCGATAAGCAATATCTACACCTTTATATTGTAAATTTTTATTTAGCATTCCTGTAGTTATTTAAATTTCGGAGCAACCGAAGTACCCTTTTGTAAGTTCGTCTTTTTTGGAATAGGAATAGAGAGCTTTATAATAAAAATTATGCAATTTGACTGGTTGAATTTTTAGGAGCATGTTAAAGATGTATCTACTTATGACTTGCTGTTTAACTGCACATATATTCATACTGTGCCACAAATGAACTTGAGACGCGTATGTGCATTCGTGTAATTACACCTTGTACATAAAATCTGCAACCATTTGAAAAAAATTCATTCCAGCCTCTTACAATAGTGGTATTATCAGAGCGGTATCCTCCCGGCTTTTGAAAATATAACAAACGCCTGCCAGAAAACCAAAACAGATAACACAGCCTCGAGTATAGCGCAATGCCGAGCATCATAAACAGTAGCGTAAGGATTAGTTTCCACAATCAACAAGGTCTGTCGTACTGAACGTTTCAGTCTTGCTATCTGATCAAACAGCCGGCTGCACTTAATGCACTGTACAAAATCATCTGCCCGTTTTCTTTCAATTCCAATAGTAACGTAAATAATATAATAACCTTCAGGCAGACAAAGGATAAATAATGACATCTATTTATTTCCGCAGAGAAGTTGCGGAATACCGGAAGGATTCTCTCTATAGTCAGCCTGAATGGGAATAAGCATAGGTAGCAATTGTAATAGCACTATATATTAAAAAATGATTTTTTTGCATACACAATTATTATTCACGGCTATTATTGAATAATTTACACTTAATATATTCTCTCTTTAAACCTCCCATGTTTATGCGAAAAATTTCCGCTTTGTTATTGATGGTACTATTTACAATCCCTGTAAAAGCGCAGGAATCAAAGATACCTGATGTATATTTCGGGGATAGTTTTGGAGGTTTAGTGCAAAAAGCAAAGATTGTGTTGAGTCACGCTTATATGGTTCAACAGTTGGTGTATGAAACGGATACTATTCCCGGCTGGGAAGGTTTCCCGGTGAAATTATATGAATATAAAACGGGCAATGACCTTTATACCGGTAAGCCAAAAACAGGAAAAGTATACCTCTTAAATCCCTCTCCCGAAAAGCTGGCTATGTGGGTAGCCAATGCCTGCTGGAGTGCAAAACACAGTGTGGATACGGTCTATACTTATCAATTACTGAAATGGATTGACGGGCAGTCTAATGCTCAATTCCCGGTGAAGGGTGTAGTATATGAAGATCAATACACCAAAAATTTTCAGGAGCCTTATGTATTTAAAGACGGCGTTACAGTGTATATCAAAGACAGCACTATGTGGCCAAAAGTTAAAATCTGTACTCCGGAACAACTTGATTTCTATTTGCGCATTACCAATGCAGATATAAAACTACAAACGGGTCAGTATGCACGCATCAGCAGTACCACCCGAGAAGATTACAAAGCTAATGGAGGCTTTGAAGAGGTTGGCGATAAAGGCGACCGCAGACAGGAATGGCTGGAAGTAGTTCGTACACTATATAAGAAAGCCTGGCATTCTGATCACAATGAATTGATGGAAATGTGGGCAAAGGAGCATTTGGAATAATTTTTTTTAATCAGGCTATTCTATGCGATAGTAAACCTGGAATTGCTCATCAACTCATTAGTACTGCCTGATAGGTTTCGAATACTTATGGGGAGACACGACTGATTGCTGAATAATTTTAACTGGCTTTTTTTCATGAGTGTAAATACTCACGCGATATGGGATCATTTACATAATATATGTTTTCACAATTGTTACTTCAGGTTCTTAAAAATGTTGTTCGCCCAAAACCTCAATAAAATCTTACTTTGAAGTATACAATGAAACATTTTCCAATAAAAGGTTTAATACCAAATGATCAGCAATTTCTTCCACGTAATTTAACACCACAGTTTCATATTCTACCGGCAGATTCAGAACAGGAAAGAGGAACATTTTACAACCATATTTTTTAAATGATTTCTTATTCAACAGAATTATCATTATATACAAGCAAACCGGAAAATTTTCATTATAGTATCAAATAAAAAATGCAAACGTTTGCATGGTTCGGGTATTAAATGATTTGAAATTATAGTGCTAAGTTTACTTCTATTAATTCATTTAAAAAACTATCGGCTTATGACTCAGCGATTGCTTTGGTTAATGGTCTTACTTTTACCATTATCCCTGTACCTCCCGGCGCAAGCACAAAAAAATGTAACAGGAACGGTGAAAACTGAAACGGGAGATGCAGTCCCCGGTGCTTCTGTTACAGCAGAAAATACATCTACCAAATCAAAATCAACAGTTACTACCAACGAAGAAGGTGTATTTAGTTTTTCAGGACTGGTAAATGGCCGTTACAATTTTACCGTTAGCTATGTGGGATATGCCACTGAATCAGTAACAGGTACTGTTGGTGATGGCGGACTACAACTTTCTATAGTAATTAAAATTGCCGCTCAGAGCCTTGAAGACGTAGTAGTGGTAGGCTATGGTACACAGCGCAAAAGAGATGTGACCGGCGCAGTAAAATCTGTGAAAGCCGAATCATTCAATAAAGGTATAGTAAACAACCCGCAACAACTATTACAGGGTAAAGTAGCCGGAGTTAATATTACCACTACCAGTGGTGAACCGGGAAGCAATGTTAATATTGTGATTCGTGGCTCAGGTACAGTAAGAGGAGGAAGCGGGCCGCTTTTTGTTGTGGATGGTGTGCCGCTGGATAATGCCGGTACCGGTGGTGGAGATCCTTTGAATTTTTTGAATCCACAGGATATTGCATCAATGGATGTTTTAAAAGATGCTTCGGCAACTGCTATTTATGGTTCGCGTGGAGCAAACGGAGTGGTGCTCATTACTACCAAAAGAGGACGATCAGGATCATCCGTATTAAATTTCACAAGTACAGCAGGTATTTCTACCGTCGCCCGTAAGTTGCCTGTATTTTCAACTGAAGAATTTAAAAAGGAAGTAGTTGCCGTTGGCGGTACACTGGAAGACCAGGGTTCTTCAACAAACTGGCAGAATGAAATTTTCAGGACAGGTACTACATTCGAAAACAACCTTACTTTGAGCGGCGGAGCAAACAAACTGGTTTATTATGCTTCATTGAATGCACAAAACCAACAGGGTATTTTAAAAGGAAGTAACCTAAAAAGATATACCGGTCGTTTTAATGCCACCCAAAAATTCTGGGATGATCGTTTGTCCGTTGATGTTAACCTGACGGCAAGTAATACCAATAACCTTCGTCCTGCAATTGAAACTTTACTGGGTAGCTCTATATCGAATAATCCTACTTTCCCGGCCCGCGATGCAGACGGGAATCCTGCAAAGTTTCAGAGTATCACTAATCCATTACTTGAGTTAGAACTATATAAAGATGTAGCCAGCATCAATCGTATACTTGGAAATATATCACCCACGCTTAAGATAATAAAAGGTCTTACTTATAAATTGAATTTCGGTATTGATAATTCAACCGGCACACGCGACTATGTTTCTGATGCCAATGCCGTGCCTCAAAGAGACGGCAGGCTTGAAACACAATTGAACCATGTCCGCAACAGACTGATTGAAAACTATCTCACATATACCACCGATATTGACAAACATAGTATTTCGGCTTTAGCCGGACATTCCTATCAGAATATCCTATATCATTTCCGTGGTTATAGTATTAACAAACTGCCTCTTAACGATCTGGATCCTATTTACAATCCGGGTATAGGTCAGCAACTGACACTTGCCGACAACAAGCCTTATGGAAACGCAAACATCAATGAAATACAATCATTTTTCGCTCGTATCAATTATGGGTATGATAATAAATATTTGCTGACCGTTAACTTCAGAATGGATGGCTCTACCAAGTTTGGCGCCAACAATAAATATGGTTACTTCCCTTCGTTCTCTGCCAAATGGAATATTAAAGAAGAAGACTTTATGGAACACTCTGCTTTCAGCACACTGGCTTTAAGAGCAGGTTGGGGATTAACGGGTAACCAGGAAATACCTCCTAAAGTAACACAGGCATTATATGGAACAACCGTCTCCTCCAGTTCAAGTTATCCATTATATCCAAGCGGAGCTTATCCTGCAGGTACAGTATATGCGAGGCTGGCTAACCCCAATCTGAAGTGGGAGGTTTCCCGCCAAACTAATATCGGATTGGACTTCGGATTATTAGATGGGGCACTCAATGGTTCAATAGACTGGTTTAGAAAAATTTCAGATAATATCCTGTTATCAATTCCACCCCAGGATCCCGTACAGCCCAGTCCACAATATTGGGCAAATATTCCGGGAATGTCAATCACAAATACCGGGATTGAAATTGATTTGGAATACCGGAAAAAATTATCTGCTAATCTGACTTTGGGTTTGGGCGGTAATGCCACCTTCATGAAGAATAATGTAACCGGTTCTCCTTACCAGGTAATTTTCTCCGGTTATGCTACCGGTTCGGGACTTACCAGCGCTACGCTTAACGGTTATATCAACGGCCAACCTATCGGTACTTTTTATCTGCTTGACTTTATAGGTATTGATGCTAACGGGTTGAGTAAATATGCAGATACAGATAAAGATGGCATCATTACTGCCAAAGATCGTATTCCGGCAGGAACGGCGGTACCAAAAAATTTATACAGTTTTTTTGGAAACCTTACATATAAGGGTTTTGACTTTAGTGTAAATTTTAATGGTGTAAGCGGTAATAAAATATATGACAACACTGCCACTTCTAATTTTTACAAGGCGAAAATTGCAAAAAATTCAAACACTACTGCTGAAGCAATTCAGTACCCGGAAGAGTCTATTAATAACCCGGCAAGCGTGAGTACACGTTACCTGAAAGATGGTGCATATTTACGACTTAACAATATGATGCTGGCATATAACTTCAAAATCAACGGAGCAGGTATTCAAAAGTGGATCAACAACCTCCGCTTATCTGTAACAGCACAGAACCTGTTTGTGATTACAAAATACGACGGCTATGATCCGGAAGTAAATAGTGAAAGACCAATAGACGGGGTGCTTTCTTACGGGATAGACTACCTGAGTTATCCCAAGGCCCGTTCTGTCATCTTTGGTTTAAATCTGACATTCTAAAATTTTGAATATTATGAAGAAGAAAATATTTTATATACTGTCATTTTATACTGTACTAACAGTGTTGGGCAGTTGTACTAAACTGAATGAAGAAATACTGGATGAAACTTCCAGTACGGGAACAACTGATAAAGAGATAGCCGAAGGTATATTAGCCCCTGTATATGCTATTTTACCTGGATTATTTCAGCATACCCAATATTTTGCATTGCAGGAAATTTCTACAGATGAGGCCATTTTGCCTTATCGCGGGGGAACAGATTGGGGTGATAACGGAATTTATATTTCTTTGCACAAGCATGAAACTACCAGTAGCGACCCTAATGTTCGCAATGTGTGGAATAATATAACACAGGGTATATCCCGTGCAGTACTTGCTTTACATACATTGCCAACCAGTAAAGATCCTAATGCAGCATTATTTATAGCTGAGGCAAGAGGCATGCGGGCTTATTACAATTTATTATGCCTCGATCTGTTTGGTATTGCTTTTATTAAAGATGATTTGAATAACAACTCCACCATTCTCAGGGGTAATGATGCTATAGAATATATAAAATCCGAATTATTGGCCATTGAGCCGGTGGTACGTGATGATACCGGACCCGGTAGAATTACAAAGGCTGCAGTTTGGGGACTGCTGGCAAGATTGCATTTACAATCTGCCGTATACCGTGATATTTATGCTTCTACATTCAACTTTACCGGCGAGGATATGGATAAGGTGGTGGAATACTGCGACAAAATTATTAACTCTGGTAAGTTTGCGTTATCACCAGAATATTTTGAAGTATTTGACGATGCTAACCACACTAATAAAGAGCTGATATTTGCCGTAGACCAAAGAGCAGACCTTAATGGGCATAACCGTATGGCTTATTTCTCACTTTCCGGTGATCAGTTCCCTTTACCTCAATATCCAGCCGCCAATGGAACGGATGGACCGGGAATTACTTCCGATTTTTATCACACCTGGAGAGATGCTTACGCACCGGTTGATCCGGCTGCTGCCGATGGCAGGTTTTTCAAACAGAACCTGGGTATATATACAAATCCTGCCGATACTTGTGTAGCTGCAGCGGATTTTTATATTAACAGAGGCATACTCCGAGGTCAGCAATATGGACTAATTCGACAAAACGGGGTATTTCTAAAATGTGCAAGTGGTGATATGCTGGTAGGACCTTTATACAATGTTACCCGCAGCAGACCAGACTTACCTGTGAATTTTACAGAACAAATTGATTTTACCCTGGCGGGAAGTAATTACAATAATGGCTATCGCGTTGAGAAATACGAATTCAGCCGCGGCTCAAAAAGTGGTAGAAATTTTGGCGAACATGATATTATCATCTTGCGTCTCGCAGATATCTACCTCATGCGTGCAGAAGCTAAATTAAGAAAAGGTGGTGGAGAAGCCCAGGCCCTCGCAGATGTCAATACCATACGTGCCTCCAGAACAGCACGGATAGTACCCCCGGCATTAACTGAAATGAATCTTGATTTGCTTTACCGGGAAAGAGGATTTGAACTGTATTGGGAAGACGTTCGTCGTACTGATATGATCCGGTTTGGAAAATATGAAGGCACATGGACAGAAAAAACAAATTCTGATCCTCAAAAGCGTGTTTTTCCGATACCGCAGAATGCTATAGACGGAGCTTCTAATTTACCGGGGTATCTCGTTCAAAACCCGGGATATTGATGTTTGTTTGTTGATTAATCTAACCGGAACTATCCTATAGTTCCGGTTTTTTTTAATACACCTTTGATGGAAAATTCCAGGTAAATTTTATCAATTCAATATACCATTCATTGCTGTCAGCACTAAGGGTTCTCCATTATAAACGACTATTGTATGTTCGTGCTGAGCCATATAGCCACCACGATTGCCCACCATCGTCCATCCATCATTTCGCTCTATAGCATAGGTAGAGGTTGTAGAAATAAAAGTTTCGATTGCTACAACTGAGTTATTTTTAAACCGGCGCTGATCAAAACGATTTTTATAATTAAGTAATTCATCAGGTTGTTCGTGCAAACTTCTTCCTACTCCGTGTCCACCCAGGTTTTTAATCACTTTGCAGCCTCTCTTCTTTGCTTCAATTTCTATTAAACATCCAATATCAGCAATCTTTACCCCACTCCTGATACTATTAATGGCAATTCTTAGAATATTTTGAGAAGCTTCAATTAATGGCTGGTGATGGTACAAATCTTTTCCAAGAACAAAAGATCCGCCATTATCTGCCCAAAAACCATCAAGCTCTGCAGATACATCAATATTTATTAAATCTCCTTCTTTTAATATTTTATTCTCCGACGGAATACCATGACAAAATTCATTGTTAATACTTATGCAAGTCCAACCCGGAAAACCATATGTAAGATATGGTGCAGATTTAGCACCAAAACCCTGGAGAATTTTCTTCCCAAAATCGTCTAATGTCTTTGTTGACATGCCGGGCTTAGCATATTCTCTCATTCCTTTTAAAGTGACAGCTACTGCTTCACTCACATTCTTCATACCTATCAATTCACTTTCTTTTGTTATTGACATGCTATATGTAGTTTGATTAAAGTGTAACTTCCATTAAATAGTTGCAGTATTTTTTAATTAAGACATGCAGATCAGTATTATTTAATCTCTATATACACCGGGCAATGGTCACTGTGTTTTACATCAGGGAAAATATCTGCATCCACCAACCGGTTTCTTAAGCTTTCCGTAACATTGATATAATCAATCCTCCAGCCTTTGTTGTTTAACCTCACACTGGGAAAACGCTGGCTCCACCAGCTATAACGGTGTGGCTCGGGATGAAATACCCGGAAACTGTCTATCCATTTGCTGTCAAAATACTTATCCATCCACGCCCTTTCTTCAGGCAGGAAGCCGGATGATTTCTTATTGCCTTTGGGATCATGAATATCAATTTCTTTATGCGCAATATTATAATCACCGCAAAGTATTAAATTAGGAATTTGTTTTCTCAACTTTTTAAGGTAATCGAAAAAATCATCCAGCCACTCGTATTTATAATTTTGTCTTTCATCTCCACTTGTGCCAGAGGGAAAATAGGCATTAATCAGCCGGATATCACCAAAGTCAAGCTGGATAACCCTTCCTTCATCATCGCTTGTTTGGTGCCCTGTGCCATATATAATGTTGTCTGGTGCAATTTTGGAAAATACAGCTACGCCACTATATCCTTTCTTTTGCGCGCTAAACCAAAAGTCGGAGTAACCAAGTGCATTGAAAACAGAATGATCAATATTTTCTTTCACCGCTTTTGTTTCCTGGATGCAAATTATATCTGCCGGATCTGTTTTAAGCCATTCTACAAATCCTTTATTGATTGCAGCACGAATACCATTTACATTGTAGGAGATAATACGCATAGTACTATTGTTTTGCTGTTGCAAGATAGTGTTATATGCGTATAATGAATGGAGCCTTTTACCTTAACCTATTTTTGGCCGATAGGAATATTGGCCCCTATATTCAGAATCATTTCATAAGTGCCAAATGCATGTTTTGCCGTTCCTTTGTAAATACGAAGATTGGAATAACGGGCATAGTCCAGTTTGTTGCAATATTCAAGAAATGCATATTTAAATAATGTGACCTTTACCGTTCCTTCAATTCCCATATTCCATCCCCCAAGCTGAAAATGTGGCTTGTTTTTATTGCCAAAAAAACTGTTTTCAACATGAGGAATTACAGGACCTATTCCAGCTTTACCCAGGAAATCAAGTTTTAGATTTCCTTTTTCACTTTCATACACACGGAATCTTTTCACCACATTAAACAGGAGAAAATTTGCACCATTATTAAGGTAATAAAAAAAACCGTTTGCCTCGGAAAAATGAATAGTAGTATCTACCTGTTTGCCATCGAGTTTACCGGTAAGAGAAACATCCTGTTCGTCCTGAAAAATAAATTTTGTATGATCAAAATTAATTTCGATAGCCCACCCCTTTTCCGGATTAAAAAAATACCCCAGGCGGTAATTATATTGGGGGATGGATATTCCTTTTTTAAATAAGTCATTATCCCATCCTCTTCGGTCATGTGCTTTTATATGATTGAATTTATAATCATTTCCAAGCTCCGGCTGACTGATACTGATATTACTTTTGGTGTACCATTCTGTATTATACCCCCAGGAAAGGTATAATTCTCCTTTATGCTTTTTTTTATTTTGAGCAGATAATGTAAATGGTAAGGATAATACAATACTGAATCCAATAAGAAATAAGGTTTTTGATTTATTCAACATAAAGTTTTAGGTTGATTGTCAATGGCTATGAATGGTAGTATGCGGCGCGAAATTAAGTAATTCCTATAATTACATAAGGTTTTGAACTTCACGTTTGTGTTACTTATTTACTTTTTTTGGATTGTCACAACTTATAAAACATTACCATTTATCAAACATATTTGCCATTTATATAATCTAAAATTTTTTATAAAAAATATAAAATGGCTAAAACCCGCTACAGTACTGTATTCTATAGTAAAACTATTACATTCCAGTGCAAGCTACTGAAATAAAAATGGTACTATGTATTGCATAGTATTAAAAAGTGTTTTATCTTTGTTTCAGATTAGAAAAGCATCCGCCAACAGAATGGCAATATTTAAAGAATGGAAATAGGCGGGTATAGAGTGGCAGAAATACATTTTTAACATCCCGAACCTTTTCGGCCGGAAGGAAAGGGAAAAATCTCCGAGATTATGAATATTGAGAACACGCAGAGTCAGATGAGAAAGGGAGTGCTCGAATTTTGTATCCTGTCTATAATTAAGCGTGGAGAAGTTTATCCGAGTGATATTATAGAGGAGATGAAAACAGCCAACCTTAACATCCTCGAAGGAACGCTTTATCCCCTGCTTACCAGGTTAAAAAATGCAGATCTGCTAAGCTACAGATGGGTGGAAAGCACAGGAGGTCCACCACGTAAATATTTTTCATTAACAGAAAAAGGGGCTGCCTTTTATGCAGAGTTGCAGGCTACCTGGAACGAACTGGCAAATGCAGTGCAATCCCTTACTCATCACGGAGCAGTTGTAAGCAGCGACTCCGGCAACTTCAACCAATAAAATTGACAGATCATGAAAAAGGTAATAAATATTAATTTTCAGGGCAGGGTAATACCGATAGAGGAAACGGCTTACGAAGCATTGAAGCAGTATATAGAAAGTCTGCGCCGTTATTTTGCCAATGAAGAAGGAAAGGATGAGATCATCAATGATATTGAAAACAGAATTGCCGAGTTGTTTGAGGAAAAACTGAAGAAAGGATCGGTATGTATTACAGACGAAGACGTGAATGCTGTAATAACAAGTATGGGGCGTCCGGAAGATTTTGAAGAACAGGATGCCGCTTACAGCAACACCTCTTCTGAAAACACCCGTAACACAAGTACAGATAATGCCGGGACATCACAACAGATCCCTGAAGAACCCAGGAAGCTATCGAGAGCGGAGAATGACAAGGTATTAGGTGGTGTATGCGCCGGTATTGCCAACTACATGAAGATTGACCCTGCTGTAGTAAGAATAATATTTGCATTAATTGCATTCGGAGGTTTTGGATTTGGGTTTATACTGTATATCATATTATGGATCATCCTGCCTGCAAGGGCTTTAAAAACAAATGTGCGTAAAAGATTATACAGAGATTCTGAAAACAAAATGATTGGAGGGGTTGCAAGTGGATTAAGCGCTTATTTTAATATAGATACCTGGATACCCCGTTTGATCTTTTTACTTCCTTTTCTTCTAAGTCTACTACCTAATGTGCTTAGCGGATTCTGGTGGCACTGGAGGGGTCCATGGGTAGCATTCAGCGGACTCGGAGGTACATTCTTTGTCACTTATATCATATTGTGGATTGTGTTGCCGAAAGCTGTAACTGCAACAGAAAAACTGGAAATGCGTGGCGAAAAGATTGACCTGGAAAGTATAAAAAATACCGTTCAGGAAGAGTTGCAGAGTGTAAAAAAAAGCGGTGAAAAAATAAGCCAGGAATTTAAAACGAAAGCAAAGGAAACCGGTCAGGAAATTTCTGATACCATTCAGCAAAGAGCGCAGGCATTTGCAACAGAAATAGGCCCTGCAGCAAGAAAAACCGGTACTGGCATAGGAAATGCAATTGGGGTATTATTTAAGGCTTTCTTTCTGGCTATTGCGGGTATAGTTGCATTTGCTTTGCTCATAGCGTTAATAGCTATTTTATATAGCGGAGTTGCAGTATTCCCGCTTAAAAACTTCCTGCTGGAAGGTTTCTGGCAAAACTTACTGGCCTGGGGGGTGTTGATAATGTTTATTGGTGTGCCAATAATTGCATTGGTGGTATGGATTGTTAGAAGGATCATGCGCGTTAAATCAAAGAACCCCTACCTGGGATATACTTTTGGCAGCCTCTGGATTTTAGGACTGATCAGTTTGTTTGTTTTGATTGGAATGGTAGGACGGAATTTCAGGATAAAAACTAGTGTGAATGAAGATGTGACAATTACCCAGCCGGCAAGCAATAGTATGTTAATAAAAGTGATAGATGGCAAGGTGAAATATTATAGTTCTGACTGGTTTGATAGCAAATTCCCATTTCTTTCTTTAAATGAGGATAGCATGTTTTTAAATACGGTGAGACTAAAAATTGTAAGGAGCGATGATAGTGCTTATCATATTAAACTGGTAAAAGTATCACTGGGCAACACTCCTGCAATTGCTGAGAATAATGCTGGCAGTATAAATTTTCCTGTAACACAAAAGGATAGCCTGGTATATTTTCCAAAAGGGTTTCCTGTGTCGAATAAAAATAAATTTCGCAATCAGCAGGTGATTGCTGTTGTGGAAGTACCGGTTGGGAAAAAGATTATGATTGATGAGAGCATAAATGATTACGACTGGTTTAATATTAACTTCAATCACAGGCGTGGCTGGAATGTTGACTGGGATGACCGCTGGGATAATTCATATTCCTGGGAAGAAAATGTACCCTACATTATGACAGAGAAGGGTTTGAAAAGAACAGATAAATCCGATAAGAGTGACGAAAAAGCAAAACTAAAGAATGGGAAGTTTAAAATGAAAGCGGATAAAAGCGGCGTTGAGATAGAAGCTGAAGGAGAACTGGAGAATAATAAGGGTACTTATCGTTACAAACAGTATGATGGAAAGGAACAAATAGAAATGGATACTGTGACTCCACCTGCTCCTAACCCGCCAAAACCACCGGTTAAACCTGCAGAAAGGAAAATAAGTAGTGTTGAGAGTGAGAAGAAGTTGGACAAAGTAGTAATGCAATCAGAAAAAGAAGAAAGACATACCTCTTTTCTGTTTCTCACTATGGGCAGATAAATCACGTTATACTGAAGATCGTTTCAATAGACAGGTTGAAGTTGAAACAATACAGCCCTGCGAATAAAAATTGCGGGGCTGTTGCTATGTAAAAACGTTTCGGGTTTATTGTTTCAGGTTTCACCGTTCATACACCTCATACTTGACCTAGCGGTGGTTTATACGAGGAGGTACTCATGCATCAACTGTGTTTTAATAAAAAGATCTGATAATAGCTGCTGTCGCCATCTTTTATTTTGCGGTTGAATGTAATCATTTTGCCATTGTTTGACCATATAGCAGCCCCTACAGGTTTTACGTCATCAGCAGAACGTTCTGTGAGCCGGAAAGATTCTCCGGTTTTGATGTCCGTTGCGAAAACACTATTATCGGCTATATAAGCAATATACTTGTCATCCGGACTAATATTGATGGGACCTTCCACCGGAAAATTGTTGTGTGTAATCTGCCTGATAGCACCACCATTTGGAGATATCGCACATATTTGTACCCTGCCGGCGCTATCTTTTGCAGTGAAAAAAATTAAACTTCCATCGGAGGTTGATTTCAACCAGTGCCTGGGACCTTCAACGCCATGTTTTGTAAATGTAATCCTTCGTTGTGTTACACCCTCAGGTACATTGGGCCTGGTTTGAGGAGTTCCTTCAAGCGGTTTGCCGGGAAAAGAATGAGTGATATCATCCGGGATATCACTTACAAATACTTCAGTAATGGTCTGGTTATTTTCGTTCCTGGTATTTCCCTGAAATGCAATGGCCCTGTGTTGTCTTGTACCATCTGGTTTTTGATATCCATTTTTACCTATCCACCCCTCATCAAAAGCTTTATCTATTTCATCACTGCCGGGTACAGGATTTTCAGTTACTGTCGCTACCACAGCGGCAAATTTTTCGCCACTGTTATTTTCAAAAGTTGAGTCATTGGGTACATTTACAGCACCAGGGCACATCACAGCAATAGTTCTGAGGTCTTTCACCGAACTATCTTTTTTACTCAGTTGATCAATTATATAATCATTATAAGTAAAACAGAGCCACTTTCCGTCGCCACTCCAGGTGTAAGCATGTGTACCACCCCGCAGGGCACCTGCTGTAAAGGGCGGCACAACATTACGGGCATCCATAAATAAAGGCTGTGATGGTTTGTCAGTATAAATGGCTACCGCCGTTCTTCGGGCAAATCCGTAGGGCTTTGAAGAATCTGCATTGCGTATACCATGAATAAACAATACCAGGTTTTCATTGGGATGAAAAGTTGCAGCGCCTACTCCCGGCCCGTATTTGGTTTGATTGACAGTATGATACAACTGCACAATCTCACCACTTTGAACTTTTACCATGGCGATACTTCCGGTAACGCCTATCCCACCATCATCGTTGCGGGTATCATATACAATCCAGGTATCATCGGGAGAAAATACCTGTGTAGAATTTAGAAAATGTCCTTGTTTGCCTGTGGTAAGTTGTGTTTCAGCAAACTGCATATCATTATTAAGTTTTGAAGATTGACAGGAAATGATACCGGTTGTGCAGAACAGCAAAACCATATACATTCTATTCATATAGCCATTTTAAAAATAGTTGGATAAGAAAGAATGTTTTGTAGCATCCCATCTTTGCAATATTTGTCCGGCCAATACAGGAGAAATGAATAAAGGTCAGATACTCAAATCAGCGAGGTTTTATCCAGTCTTCAGGATCCAGGTATTTGGGATTTTCACCAACAACTACATTAACTACAAAAAGAATTTTACCAACTCCATCTTCATCTTCTGATTCAGCCGCTTTTCCAATAGTTTGTCCCAATTGCACTTCATCACCTTTATTTACAGATGCTGAAGAAAGATTATAATAGGTGGTGAGGTATTTCCCATGTCGTATAGTGATTGCAGTAGCCCCTGCAAGGTTGTGCACTGCAGAGACCGAACCTTCATATACTGCTTTTACAGGAGCACCAATTTCTGTTTGAATATAGATGCCTATATTATCTTCATATAAGCTGGTACCTTCAATTTTGCGTCTTCCAAATTGTCCGGTAATCTCTCCTTTGTTTACCGGCCAAGGCAGTTTTCTTCGGTTGTTTTCAAAACCTAAAGAAACCTTTGTTACTTCAGGGGTATTTTCCAGCTTGCTGCTTGCCCTTGTTTTGGTGGCAGCGGAGGCAGGTGTGGCAGTGGTTTTACCAGCAGTAGCTGCGGCTTTTGCTGCGGCATCACGCTTTGCTTTCTCCGCCTTTTCTGCGGCTATAATTTCACGTTTGATGATAGCAGCAATTGAGTTTTTAATACTATTCTCCGACTTTCTTTTTGCTGTAAGTTGCTTTTCCAGCTCATTTTCTTTCTTTTTCAGGTCTTCCAATACTGTGTTTTTCTGCTTCTTTTCATTTTCCAGTTTCCGCATTTGTTCACTCTGGTCTTCCAATGTTTTCGCTTTCAGTTCTTTATTTTGGGCAAGTGTTTGGTTTTTTTGCTCCAGCAACTTATGTGTTTTGAGAATATTACCTACTTGTTTTTCACGGTAGTCTCTATATGATTTCAGGTAGGTTATTCTTTTGATGGCATCATTGAAACTTACTGCCGAAAAAATAAAGTTGAGCATATCGTAGCTGCTCCGGTTCTTATAAGCATATTCAATTGTTTTGGCATACTGCGCCTTCAAAGTATCTAATTCCTTAGTAAGCCTGTAGATTTCCCTGTTGTTAGTAAAAATATCGTTATCTATCAGTTTAACCTGTCGGTTTATGGTTTCGATAATGGCATCACGCTTTCTGATGAGGTTTTTAATACGTGCCAGTTGATCAAGGCTTTCTTTCTTGCTTTTCTTTACATTATTTTGTGAACTGCGGAGATCTTCAATTTCCTGTTGTATCTGTTTTCTCTGTGCTTCCAGTTCATCCCGGTTTTGAGCAAACCCGACTGTAACCTGCAATGTCATCAATACGGTAAATGTCAGAAAAAACAAATTACGCATGCCTCATCATTTAGTATTAGTAAAGGGTTATGTTCGCAATTAACGAAGGTATCTTCAATGGATTGTCCAGTTTTTTGTTAAAATTATTTCACTTTATAGTTACGGGGTACATTAAACGGAAAACTTAACGGCTTATTAAACTCCGGTTGTTTAAAATTAAGATTGATTTCAAGTCTTGTTTTTTCGGATACTGATATTTTTCTTTCCAATGAAAGCAACCTGCTGCCTGCATAAGTATAATCTTCATAAGTAAAATCAGCGGTACGGTTTTGCACTAAATCTACATCATCCAGCTTGCTATGCATTATTACAAAATCATTTTTTCTTAATGTAAGCAGTTGTTTAAAAAAACGATCCGATGTGGAAAGCGAGATAGAGTTTTCGGTTTCTCTGTAGGATAATATATTAGAAGTATCAAAATATACCGGATTGCCTACTATAATATCCTGTACGGTATAAAAGTCTACAGGAAGTTTTATCAACTCCCTTATATAATTAACAGAACGGTATTGTACTGTTTTATCCAGCTTATCAATAATTTTTACACTGTCGGGGGTAATATATACCCTGAAAGCCTCAATGCCCAGGGCAGCGATTACCGATACCCAAATTACACTGTCTGATTGTATTCGCACAAAAGCATTAAAGTCGTAATTTCTTTGCTTGTTATCCTGATATTTTACTTTAACCTTAGATGAAAAAGTGGTGAACCTAATATAGTTGCCTTCAATCTTTTGCAGAACTGTATTCACCAGCTTAACAGAGTCGGTTACAGCCGGGTTTACTAATACTGTTATTGTAGTGTCATTTTTAGACATGGCCGATTGCAGTTTTTTTGAACTGCGGCAACTGTAAATTGAAGCAACGAAAACAAAAATTATAACAGCAATAAAAAATCGCATTGAAATCTTTTAGTGAAATTATTTTTTACCGGTATGTCCAAATCCTCCTTCGTTTCGTTCGGTGCTGCTAAGCATTTCCACCGGCGCCCATATTGCCTGCTCTACCTGCTGCACTACCAGTTGGGCAATCCTGTCACCCGAGTGTATCGTTTGGGGTTCATTCGAAAGATTGATTAGAATCACCTTTACTTCTCCCCTATAGTCTGCATCTATAGTGCCTGGTGTATTAAGGCAGGTTATACCCTGTTTTATGGCTAATCCACTTCTCGGCCTTACCTGCACTTCAAAGCCTTCAGGAATTTCAACAAAGATTCCGGTTGGGACAAGGTATCGTTCCATTGGCTGCAGGGTGACAGCTCCGGTTATAAATGCACGAATATCCATACCTGATGAACCCGATGTGGCATAGGCAGGCAGGGGATTGTCTGACTGATTAATGATTTTGAGAATAACTGGCATGCGGCAAAAATACGCTATTGCGGATTAATTAGTTCTCACAGATTTCGCAGATGTACACAGATTTATTTGTAGTTATTATCTTGTAAATTCAGAAGGATTCGTTTTACTAATTTTTTTTCAGCAAAGCAGTTGCATAGGCTACCAGTCCTTCTTCTCTTCCTGCAAATCCCATTTTCTCCGTAGTGGTGGCTTTGATGGAAATGTCGTTTACTGAAATATTAAGGATTGATGATATAGCCTTTCGCATCACCTCCACATAAGGCTTTATTTTGGGCACTTCGAGGCATAAAGTAGTGTCAATATTAACAATGCTATACCCTTCTTTACTGACGAGTGAATATGTTCTTTCGAGCAGTATTTTACTATCAATATCTTTAAAATCCGGAGAGGTATCGGGGAAGTGCAGCCCAATATCGCCAAGGCACAATGCACCGAGCAATGCATCGCATATAGCGTGAAGCAACACATCGGCATCACTGTGCCCGACTGATCCTTTATAATGAGGTATTTCCACCCCGCCAATCCAAAGTTTTCTTCCTTCCGCAAGCCGGTGAAAATCTATTCCTGACCCTATTCTGAAAGACATTTTTTTTGGCGAATGTAAAAAGAAAAGACCCAACAGCTTAATAAACTGTCAGGTCTTTTCTGAAATTGTTATTATGTCAATAAAAGTTTATATTTCTCGCCTCTCACATTTGCTAAGAGATGAACCTCTTTAATAGACCCTATTTGTACTTCCGTTTTCTTCGACCCCGCCAAGATTAAACAGCAGGCTGAAACGTATAGTATTTGACAGCGGGTTTCTGTTCACACCGTTTCCAGAAGGAAGCAGGTAGGAGAAATTAAGCCCAAAAATATTGTAATTGATACCTACGCCGAGAGTAAAATAGCTTCTCTTACCCATAGCTTTGCTGTCGCCGTAATAGCCTGCACGCAGGGCAAACTGATCGTTGTACATATACTCGGCGCCAACTGCATAAGATATTGCATTATTGCTAAACGACTTGAACCAGCCAGCCACCACACCATTGCCATTATAATCGGCATAAGCCTGTGCATCTTTTGCACTGTCCTGTGTTAAAACCGGTGGAGCGGGTACTAACAATTTATTGATTTCTCCATTGAGCGTTATTTTATGCACTTCGTTGGTAACCCAGGTATAACCTGCACCAATCCCAAAATTTGCCGGTATATAATTTTTTTGTGTGGCATCGGAGGTATAACCGATTTTTGATCCAAGGTTAGAAAATACAGCGCCTGCATGCCACCCCTGCCCGTCTTCATTAGCCCCGTTATAATATAGTCCCACATCACCAGATACCGCATTACCGGCTTTATATGCGCTCCCTGTAGAAGGAGCATTTGAAGCAAGATTTGAATATATGTAACGCAGTGCTACACCAAGAGATAATTTTTCTGATAATTTACGGGAATACCCCAAATCCAACCCAAATTCTCGGGGACGTCCGGTATTCAGATCATTACCAAAAGCATCTGTAAACTGTATATTACCCAGACTGAAATACCGGAGCGAACCAGAAATAGCCTGTTGCTCATCCAATTTATAATAGCCTGCCAGTGAAGCAAGAAACACATCATTCAACCCCAGATCTTTAAGCCATGGCGTATAAGTAACACCAATTCCTCCGTTAGCTTTTGCAAAAGGATATTTAGCCACATTATAAAACTGAGAATTGATATCAGCAGAAGTGGAGATACCCATATCTCCCATACCACCTGCCCGTGCATCGGGTGAAATCCTCAAAAAAGGAACTGCCGTAGTAACGATGTTTATTTTATCGGCACTCTGGGCAAGGGCATTTACTGATATTCCCACAAGTAGCAGACCGGCGAGACATATTCTCTTCAATGAGTGTGTCATCAGAAATTGTATTTTGTTGAAAATGAATAATGAAGTAGTGTTCTTTTCAATATTCAAACTGGTTTATGTGGTCAATAAATATCGGCTGCAAAGTAAGTACGAGTTTTTGATTTTGAGGCGTTTAATTTTATAGTTGTTAAAATACTAAAAAATATATGCACCAATATCAATTATAGTACCATTTTTGCGTGCCGGTAATTACAAAAACGGGGGAAAAAAATAAATATTGTTTATTACATGATTTTCACCACTTTGCCAAAAATGCAAGTTTAGCATTTAATAAACATAAAAAACGCCGTTTAAATGTAAACATCTTTATAAAACTGCTAAATTGCGACACTTATTCTGCTTATTATGGCAGAAGATAAATATATAAATACCAGAAGAAAGTACAATAATCAGCATATATACCCGTTATCATTTTTAGTTTAAATCCAGCAAAATGCAAAGAATTCTGAATTTGAAAAATCTTGTGTTCCTATCTGCAGCGGTACTGCTGTTCAGCTCCTGTAAAAACGGGCTTTTAGGTAAGAAAAAACACGAAAAATCCGACGTAACCGGTTGGAACTACAATGACAAAAACATGGGTGGGTTCAATGTCTCTAAAGAAAGAGAACAGGGAACAGGCCCGGGACTTGTTTTTGTTCAGGGCGGTACCTTTACTATGGGTGCTACCCAGGAAGATGTGATGGGCGACTGGAATAATATTCCCCGCCGTGTTACTGTATCTTCTTTTTACATTGACAAAACCGAAGTTGCTAATGTGCACTATCGCGAATATCTGCATTGGCTGGAAGCCGTGTTTGATGATCCGCAATACGCTGCTGTAATTGAAGCTGCCAAACCAGACACCCTGGTTTGGAGAGATGAACTGGCTTACAATGAACCATTAGTTGAATACTATTTCCGCCATCCATCCTATAACTATTACCCAGTTGTGGGTGTAAACTGGAAACAGGCCAATGATTTTTGTTTGTGGAGAAGCGACAGGGTAAACGAAAGAATACTTGTAGAAAAAGGCTATATCAACAAGAATCAGTTGAAAACCCTCCAGGGACAGGGACAGGAGAACTTCAATACTCAGGCTTACTTAAAAGACCTGTATCAACCCCAGCCTGGTAAGCCAAAGAAGAATCCTCTGATGGATGCAAATGGCAGACCAAGAACCAAAGTAAACTTTGAAGATGGATATATGTTGCCAAACTATCGCCTGCCAACAGAAGCGGAATGGGAATATGCAGCTTATGGTTATATTGCCCAGAATCCAAAACCTAAGAAAAAATCGAATGGTACAGGTGAAGAAGTGATCAAAGAAAGGCAGGTATATTCCTGGAGCCAGAATGTAAACGGATTGAGAGATAGCCGTCACGGGAGCTGGCAGGGTAAATTTCTTGCCAACTTTAAACGTGGTAATGGTGATATGATGGGCGTAGCCGGAGGATTGAATGATAATGCTTCCATTCCAGGTCCTGTAGATGCGTTTTATCCCAATGGATTTGGATTGTATAATATGTCAGGAAATGTAAACGAATGGGTTGCCGATGTGTACCGTCCGCTTACCAGCCTTGATGTGGATGATTTCAATCCTTACCGCGGTAACAAATTCATGAAGTTCAAAAAGAATGACAATAATGAATATGAAAGAGACAGCCTGGGCCATGTAGTTCAAACCCAGGTTACGGATGAAGAAAGTAAAAACCGTCGTAATTATCAGAGAGGAAATGTAATCAGTTATCTGGATGGCGACTCCGCTTCTCAAGTTACTTATGGATATGGAATTACAACTCTTATCAGCGATCACTCACGAGTTATTAAGGGAGGAAGCTGGAATGACCGTGCTTACTGGTTAAGCCCTGGTACCCGTCGTTTCCTTGACGAAACACAGGGAAGCAGTACCGTTGGTTTCCGCTGTGCGATGGATAGAGTAGGTAGCCAGGAAGGCAATGGATATAAACCCGGTAATAACTGGAGCAAACGTCGCCAAAATTCCCGCAAATCATAGGAGTAAAGAAAAGGCTGGATAATATTTAAAGAGGCTGTCTTAAAAAGACAGCCTCAATTTTTTTGGTAAACCTATAGCCCTCCTGATATTAAATCGCCTTTTTTACTACTTCTGATTTCACATCTTTCGTAATGATATGCGTGCTTTTTCTCAGATATATGTGATAACTTTTGCTGCGAAAAAGTAAAAAACATACTCCGAAAATACAGAAGCATAAGATGAAAGAAATGATAATCTGATTACTATTTCTAAACCTCTTTTATTAATCAGATTTTTGTAGAAATAAATCGCAAAAACCACTAATACATTGAAACTCGCATACAACTCTTATATAGTTCTAAAATGTTCAAAAAGTATATCTAAGTTTTGCAGTCCATTAAAAAACTCATAAAATATTATTTGTTTTTTCGGGTACATAACAAATCTATAGAAAAAAATAAAGGACGGAATACCGTCCTTTATTTATGAGGTTTTGAAAGTACAATTATGATATCTGGTATTGCTTATTTTACATCCCAGAAAATCTTGGTTGTAATTTTATCTTTATCCTTTACAGCAGCGTAATTCGCAGCATTATATGTTTGTTCATTTGTCGGATATTGCCAACGGCTGGGCGGCAAAGTTTGAGGATTAGTATTATCCGGCAGGAATGTCAGCACCGGTAATTTCAATCTTCTTATTTCTGCCCAATTTTCCAATGGCTGCAATACACTGTAATTAATCCATTTTTGAGTTGCTATCAAATTTAGTTTGGCAGCATTGTCGCCAGCCCAGGCTACACCGGCAGAGGCGAGATAGGTAGCCTTAGCAGGATCAGTTACAGTTGTATTACCCAGAAATGCATAATAGTCAATAGAAGTTTTCACACCATTTTCGTAGGCCGTCTTTGCTGAAGCATCATTATTATTATTCAAATAATACTCTGAAATATAGAAATAGGTTTCGGCACTGTTGATTAACATTCCCGGAATATTAATATTCTGTGAGATATTATTAAAATTGTACCTGGAAAGAGTTCCGCCGTTTGAAAGATCATTTTGAGCATTCGAAGTTAAAGTGGGATCTAATCCAGCATAGTTTCCACCGGCATTAGCACCTGGCTGGAACATTAGCGGAATCCTTGGATCATTATTGGCTTTCATAAAATCGACCAATTGTTTGGAAGGAATATCTCCCCCACCCCATCCAATAAGGCCTTTATAAAAATCAGCGCCCAGACCGGTATTTGTTCCATTATTAACCCCGGAATTGACATTATATACATTTATTACAATTTTATCAGCCACAGAAGTCACTACAGGATAATTAGCAGATGATGCCAGAATTGCAGAAATCTCGCTATTAACCCTGGATTGAAATGATGCAACACCAGATACACGCATCAGCAATTTAATCCGAAGAGAATTGCAATACTTTTTCCATAAAGTGATATCGCCATGGTTAATAAAATCCTGGGATTTTAAAATAGCCATAATAGGATCAGAAACTGAGATAGTATTAAGTTCATCTGAAAAGCCTTTTAAATCATCCAGCATTTTTGTGTAAATGCCGGCAGCATCATCATACTTTGCAAATGATTCCTGTACATTCCCCAAATTTGTACTCAACAGGCCAGCTTCTGACCAGGGAATATCACCATGCAGATCAACAACCTTTTGAGTCTGATCATAAAAATGAATGGTTGCCAAAATGATGTAAATCCTTTTGGATGATTTTTCTTCATCAGTAGATTTATTGTTATACACATTTAGCAATTCCTTGTATTGAGCCAGGAAATTGTAAAATGTTGACCATCGGTCAGAAACTGCAGCGGCTCCGGGAACATATCTGCCTTGTGTATTAATAACACCTGTTGCCTGCGACCAGGGCAAAGCTGTATTCTGAAGTATTACAAAATAATTCCAATATTTATACATTACATAATCCAGGTTTGATGACAGGAACCCTGAAAACTGTTTTTCAACTGTAGTCCGTGCTACCGTTTTAGGATTTACATAATCATCACTAAACTGTTGCTTTGTACAGGACATAGTTCCTGTTACTGCAACAACAAGCGTAGCTATTATTATTCTTTTCATATCAAATCTCTTTTTGTTTAATTAAAATTTTGCCCTTAACATAATACCAAACGTACGTGTGGAAGGCTGACTCCCTGCATTACTAAGATTGTTGAACCAAACATTACCGGTTGTCAACTGTTCGGCATCCATATTCTTAATGGACCGGTATATATAAAATGGATTTCTTGCAAATACAGAAACAGTCAGGTTTTTTGCTTTAATTTTCCCGGCAACGCTTTCCGGCAGACTATATGCTAAAGATATCTCTCTAACTTTTAAATAATTATTCTTTTGTACATACAAATAATAGAGCGCACTTGGTGAATATTGAGGACCGCCCCAATTGTAGATATTCCAATAGTAATAAGCCTGAGATATGATATTAGTATTCTCTTTACCATCACCGGTAACCCCTTTCAGCAACATACCGTCATGCAATACGGTTTCCCCATTAGGTCCTTGCGAAGCATTGGTAGCAATTCCTTTTCCGTCAGCATCCAGGTAATAACTTAACCCGCCATGAGCAGCATCCATGTAATTAAGGCTTTCTTCTGTGATACCCCGGCTATTCATCCAGAACAGACCTGTAGGAATGACATGACCCCCATATTTAAAATCGGCAGTCACTGTAAGAGCAAAACTTTTGTAAGTGAAAGTATTCATGATACCACCGGCACCCTTAACCTGGCTATTACCTCCATTTACCATTATATTAGGATCCTGTTTGTATAATCCATCGTCTGAAATAATTGCCTGACCGCTTGTATTAACCAGTAATGGATGAACATAAATATCACCTACAGGTTGCCCTACTACTGATCTTATCTGATAAGCATTACCATCTGCATCGCTATGAACAATTTCATTTGCTCCATTAGCCAGACTTACAATTTTATTTTTGTTGGTGAAATAATTCAAATTAACTGACCAGGTAAAGTATTTACTTCTATATGGAATTGCATTAATACTTGCTTCAAATCCCTGATTAGACAACTGTGCAATATTCGACAAAATAGTACTAGCCCCCATACTTTGTGGCAGTGTTTGATTGAGAAGAAGATCATAAACCTTGTCATGATAATAGGTAAAATCAAAATTTAATCTTCTGTTGAAGGTTTCAAATACCAACCCAAATTCAAGTGTTTTTTTCATTTCCGGTTTGATATTATCATTACCGTAGGGATTTGTAATAGTTCCGGTAGTGAGTACCGGCGCACCACCTGGCATTTGGATACCCAGGTTACCCGAAGAATAAGCCACATTAGCAATATAAGCCTGAGGATAACTACCAACCACACCCCAAGCTGCCCGTAGTTTTGCATAATCGAATACTGAAGGAAGTTTAAAGATATCAGACAGTATCAAACTTGCATTTAAGGAAGGGTAAATAAATGAATTGTTACTCGGATTCATGGTAGAAGTACGGTCTCTTCTGAGAGTGCCTTCTAAGAATGCATAACTCTTATAACCAAGATTTAATGTTCCGAAAAATGCATCTGTAGTTAAATAAGTTTGTTGTCCGCTACTTCCATATGGTGTATTATAGGAAGCTGAAAGATCAAATTTATTTTCCACACCCAGTCCGCCATTAACACCTACACTTGTGTTTAAGCCTTTTTCCCTGCGCCCGGTATACCCAGCCATCACACTTAAGTCAAAATCTTCTGTGAGTTTTTTATCATAGGTAAGCAATACATCACCATAAAGAATATTATAGTTATAAGTAGACATTGAAAAATATCCGGAAGGCCCATAAGCAATAGGCTGTGTAGACAAACTTTTATTGAAGGTTTTATTAAATGAAAGATCTGTTGCAATTCTACCACGCAGTGTTAAACCTTTTAAAATAGTGAGATTATTTGTAAGGCTCGATATTAAACGATTATTAAGATCATCCTCATTGTTCGACATCATATTCCAAACGTAATCAAGAATATCTGTACGGTAATTGGGTATATTTAAATTTTCATCCGGTGTCAAACTTCGGTTTGAACCTGTAACATATCTGTAACCCAAACTCGTTTTGTATTTATCAAAATACCATGAGCCATTATCGAATGTTGGCATCATTCCTCCAAAATTATTAATCATCCTGTCAACAAGATAAGGACGGTTATGAACCGTCTGATTCATGTAATTAATAATTAAGTCCACAGAATAATTCTTACTAAACCTAATGGTGCTGTTAAAGTTTGCATTTATCCTTTCATCTTTTGAATTTCTGCTTATTCCTTCAAATTTGTCGTGTGTTAAAGAAAAACGGATATCTGCCTTATCCGTACCACTGGATATGGCAATATTTTGCATATTATTATGTCCTGTTTGAAAAAGGTTTTTATACCTGTCGGGCTGAGCTGAATAGGGTCTCACTTTTCCATCCCAGGCCAGTATGGGTTTGCCATCAAATAGGGGACCAAAATTCAGGCTTCCCTGCACATTAGTACGGTATTTTGTCCCATTTAAGGTGTAGCTGCCAAAACCATCAGCATCAGAAGAATAAACACCATAAGGAACAGGAAACCCTGCACCCCTTACATTCTGGAGTTTAGGTAAATATGCTGCCTGATCCTGAAAATAACTTGCATTAAAATCCACATTAAACCCTTTACCCTTTGCTTTTTTAGTGGTAATAACCAAAACACCATTTTTACCTTCAGAACCATACAATGCTGCAGCGGCAGCGCCTTTCAAAACATTTATACTTTCAATATCTTCGGGGTTAAGGTCTACAATTCCGTTTGCTCTTACCCTTTGATCACCCCAGTAATTTCCATTATTAAAACCTCCGTCTCTAATTGGAACTCCGTCTAATATAACCAATGGAGTGGAACTGAAACTAATTGAGTTCACTCCCCTCAATTGCATTACCACACCCGAAGTTGATCCCCCCGGGGAAGATGAAACCTGTAAGCCTGGAACCTTTCCATAAAGGGCTGCAGCAAAATTTGTTGGAGCGGTTTTTACAATATCTCCCGACTGAACAGTAGCAGTAGCATATCCCAGTGATTTTTGCTGCCTTTTAATACCTAAAGCAGTAACCACTACACCTACCAGTTCATCATTTTTAGCCTGGAGTGCTATAGTAAGTTCAGATTGCGAACCAACTTTAATTTCCTTTGTTTCATGATTGACATCAGAAAAAACCAGAGTAGAATTGTTTCCGGTAATCTGAATCGAGAAATTACCTTCTGCATCAGTTACACCACCCATTTTGGTGCCTTTAATCTGATAGGATGCATTAGGTAATGGAGCGCCACTTTGATCAACTACTTTCCCTTTTACTGTTCGTTGCTGGGCTATAGCAAAAACAGTAAACAAAAGCATGCAAAGTGTCAAAGTCAATTGTTTTGCTTTTTTCCTCATTGCTGTAAGATTAATTGTGATTAATTATTGGTAAAATTTTTGAAAATTTCATACAGGGCAGGATATATAGAAAATTCCGTTTCAAATTCTTTGCTTAAAGTATAGTAAATCCGAATAACAAATATGTATCGCAACAAATTCCATTTTTATATAAATAGTTCCATTTATCCAATTGAAATCGCATACAGTTTCTGTAATTTTTGTTAAAATAACAACACTTTTATCAAAATAACAATAAGATTTAAAAATTATCTTAAATAATAATTAAATAATTTAAAAATCAAGATAAGTTACAGATTAATGCTATTTTTTACAGATACACTTTCAAAGTGATTTGCTGCATGAAAATGAAATATTTTTTAACATTGCTCTACAACTAATATTCTGACTATAGCATTGAAGCAAACTGATCAACTGTAAAAAAAGATAGAAGTACATCTTACTTTATTGCAAATCATAGATTTATAGAACGGAGAGGTTGAAATCAGTACCTAAAACTATAGGATTGTCGTTCTGAAGAAAGTCTGACAAGGTTCATCGAAGGATATCCGACAAAATTTTTACTGTAATACTATGTTCTCTGGTATTTACCCGCTTATTCCAATTGCTGCAGCATTTTCTTTACACGGTCTTCCAGTTTTTCCGATGTGAGGCTTTCCCTCATACTATCTACCTTGAGGGGAAAACAAAATGGGGTCAACTGCCTGGGAAATGTAATAATGATATCAGATTGCTGAATTCGTTCCAGCATTTTACGCAACCTAAGTTCTTCCATTTGCTGATCCAGCACTTCATTGTATGCCTGGCGCACAAGCAGGTTTCCGGGATCATATTCATTGAAAACTTTAAACAGTAACCCTGCAGAAGATTGCAGGTGCCTCGCTTTTTTTTGTTCTCCGGGAAATCCCTGGAATATTAACCCTCCAATTACGGCAATATCTCTGAATTTCCGCATGGCCATTTCCGTAGCGTTAACGCTTCGCTGAATATCTTCCAGCAACTGATCCGGTGAAAAAAGATCATATACATTGGTGTCATCTACCGGTATCGGCTGATCGCTCAGGAGTTCAAACCCATAATCATTCATCGCAAAAGAAAATGTAATCGGCCGTATCCTGCTGATGCGCCAGGCCAGAATTGCAGCCATAGCTTCATGCACCAGCCTGCCTTCAAAGGGATATACAAAAAGATGAAACCCATCGCCGGTTTCAATATGTTCTATCAATAATTGATTATGTTTTGGCACATGCGATAAAGAGGATTGCAAATCAAATAAAGGTTGTAAGGCAATAAGCTCTGCATTATCAGCATTTCTATATTCTTTAAAAGATTGTCCTCCCGCTTTATCCAGGGTTTCCCGCAGCTTACGCCCAAGGTTAGCCGATAGCGGCATCCTTCCGCCCTGCCAACTGGGGATGATAGATTTTTTAGCACTGGTTTTTTTTATCAGTACGGTCATATCTTTAATAGCAACCAGTTCAACATTTCTGCCGGCAAGGGTGAAAACAGCACCCGGATCGAGCCGGGAAACAAACCATTCTTCTATCACACCTATAAAACCGCCATGCACAAACCGCACCTTGAGCATTGATTCACTCACTATCGTACCAATGTGCATCCTATGCCGCATCGCTATACGCCGGGCTGTAATTTTATATACCCCATTTATTATATCCACTTTTTTATATTCATCATACTTCTGCAATGCCACACCGCCTTCGGTTACAAACTTCAGGAGTTGCAGCCATTCGTTATCCGACATCTCCCTGTAACAATAGGTTGACTTCACCTCCCTGAATATAGCATCCGGTTCAAACCCGTCTGATACCGCCAGCGTACACAGGTATTGAATGAGTACATCAAAACATAGTAGCATGGGCTCCCGGCTTTCAATAATATTTCCCTTCATGGCCGTTTTCAATGCCGATGCTTCCGTAAGTTCAAGGGAATGTGTGGGCAGAAAATATATTTTGCTTACTGCGCCCGGCTGGTGGCCGCTGCGCCCGGCACGTTGCAGGAACCTTGCTACGCCTTTGGGCGAGCCTACCTGTATCACCGTCTCCACAGGCCGAAAGTCCACGCCCAGGTCGAGGCTGGCCGTGCACACCACCGCTTTCAAAATCCCCTGGTGTAACGCTTCCTCTACCCAGGTCCTGAGTTCGGGCTCTATACTACCGTGATGCAGTGCAATTGCACCGGCAAGATCTGGTGCCGCAGTCAGTAACCCTTGGTACCAAATTTCACTCATACCACGGGTATTGATAAATATGAGTGTGGTACGGCTCTGGTTTATTATGGGTATTACTTTATGCATCAGCTTTGTGCCCAGGTGCCCCGCCCAGGGATATTTTTCTATCTCATCCGGCAGAATTGATTCGATGACGATATTCTTATGCAGTGCTGCTTTTACAATAACGGTTTGAATATTGCCGGGAAGGCAGGACATCAAAACTTCTTTTGCTTCCTCAAGATTGCCGATGGTGGCGGAAATACCCCATATTGAAATTGGCGGAAAAATATTTTCTACTTTGTATCGCACTCCAACAATCCTGCTTATTGCCAGCTCCACCTGCACCCCCCTTTTACTGCCAAGCAGTTCATGCCATTCGTCCACCGCAATAATTTTAAGCGCCGAGAAAAACTCTGCATATCCTTTTTGTGCCAGCAGCAAATGAAAACTTTCCGGTGTAATGATCAGCACTTCGGGGGGACGTTTTTTTTGCAGTTGCCTCTCAGCGTTGGAGGTATCGCCATTGCGTATACCCACCTTCCACTGCATATCAAGTTCTGCGATCGCTTCTTCCATTGCCCGGCCTATATCTTTGGCAAGGGCACGCAGGGGTGTGACCCATACCAGTTGAACCCGGCGTGGTGCAAACGATTTGTAGTTTACGGGATTGTGATTGATGAAATCAATAATGGCACCGAGAAATACGGAGAAAGTCTTTCCGAAACCCGTTGGGGCATTTACCAGTCCGCTGCGCCCTTCTATTATATGGTTCCAGGTTTCTTCCTGGAAAGCAAAAGCATTAAACCCTTTACCCGCCAGCCAGCCGGCGACAACCTTATATCCTTTGGTTTGTTGTAATTGCATTGCGGAAAATGCAAATTACGGAGTAATATCTTACCCAATGCCGCATAGCGATAAAGACGTTGAAGGGTGTGACACAACAAAAGCTCCATAGTAGCTATGCAGCCGGTTACATAAAAATTAATGAAGAGAAATACTGAAATCTGCTAAAAAAAGTACAGAGACAGCAGGCAATGGGGTGTGTTCGTAAAAACTATTGCCTGTTACAATAGAAAACCGAAAGACCCGTGAATTCAATTTTTTAAGGATTTTCCACTTCTAAAGAACTACCGGAAATACAGGTTCGAATCCACACAGCAAAATTACCGGCGGCCGGAAAAAAGAAGTACCGAAATCAGGAAATTCATTTACGAGATCCGTAAACTTGTCAAACAATCACAGAAAGGGTTAAAAAGTATAAGCCTGCAATTCATTGAAAGAGAAAGTAAGCTGTTCGCCAGTAACGAGATTCTTAATATTACAGGTTTCATTTTCCAGTTCTCGGCTACCGATCATTACCGCATAAGTAATATGCTTACGGTCGGCATATTTGAATTGCTTGTCAAATTTTGCCTGTTCGTGATAAATTTCACATCTCACCCCCTTTGCCCGCAATTGCTGCATCAAAGCAAATGCCTTTTTGCTTTCCGCAATACCGAGGTTGAAAAAAAGTACCTGGGTGCCACCGGTTACCTGGTCGGGAAACAACTGCAACTCTTCCAGTACATCATATATACGATCTACACCAAAGGATATGCCCACACCGGGGATACCGGGTACGCCAAACAATCCGGTGAGATCATCATACCGGCCACCGCCGCCAATACTTCCCATCTTAATATTTTTTGCTTTTACTTCGAAAATGGCGCCGGTATAATAATTAAGCCCTCTTGCCAGGGTAAGATCAACCTGCAATTCATTTTTTCCGGAAAGCGAATAAGGATAATCAAGAATATATTTCAGGTCTTTGATACCCTGTGTACCGGTTTCAGAATTTGCAAAGAGTGAAGTAATGTGGTCAAGTTTTTGAATGTTGGTTCCTTCTATCTGCAGGTATTGGGCAATGATATCCACCTGCAAATAATTGAGACCACGTTGTTGCAATTCTTCCTTTACTTTTTCAATACCTATTTTATCCAGTTTATCAATGGCTACTGTAATATCTGTCATTTTCTCCAATCCGCCACAACTTTCGGCAAGCGCTGCCAATATTTTCCGGTTATTGATTTTTATTTCTACCGGAATGTTCAGTAGTGCAAACACACGGTCGTATATGCCTATTAATTCCACTTCATTGATGAGTGAAGTGCTTCCTACCACATCGGCATCACACTGGTAAAATTCGCGGTACCTTCCCTTTTGCGGACGGTCGGCCCGCCATACCGGCTGCACCTGGTAGCGTTTGTACGGGAACGTTAGCTGCCCGTGGTTCATGGCAATATACCTGGCGAATGGTATAGTGAGATCGTATTTTAGTGCACGCTCTGTAAGATTTTTGTCGTTTTTTCCTGCCAATACATTTTCAAAGGCAGTTTTTGCTTTGTCTGTATTTTTAGGATCATTCAAACCATTGTTCAGGATTTTAAAAATCAGTTTATCACCTTCTTCACCATATTTTCCCATCAGAGTTTCCAGGTTTTCCATAGCAGGAGTTTCCAAAGGCTCAAAGCCATACAGCTCAAACACCTGTTTGATTGAATCTGTTATATATAACCTTTTGCGTACGGTGTCTGGCCCAAAATCCCGTGTGCCCTGCGGAAGAGTAGGTTTACTCATTATCAGATCGAATTGGTTTGTTTTTTAAAGTGTAATATTTTTCGATGATCTTATTACAGGCTTTGTCCATCATTTCAAATGCCAGTTGATAACCGGATTCCGGGCCATACCAGGGATCAGGTACATCAATATGCTTACCAGGGTACACTTCATCCATTAGTAGTTTTATTTTTCCGGGTTGAAATTTCTTTCCGGTTAAATAATGCATTTCATTAATCACATCTTGTGCCATAGCATATATCAGGTCAAATTTTTCAAAATCTCCTCCATTAAAGTTTCTGGCCCGGAGCATACTGATGTCAATACCATGCATAGCTGCCACTTTCTGTGACAACCTGTGAGGCGCTTCCCCAACATGATATCCGTTCGTGCCGGCACTGTCTACTTCCCAATCCAGGGCATTGCCTTTAATCTTACTGCGCATTATTCCTTCTGCCAGGGGGCTCCGGCAAATATTACCGAGGCAAACCATTAATATCTTCATGTTAAAAAAAATCGGCACAAAGGTAAAGATTAGCGGTATTAGGCGTATTCCAATTTTTCGAAGGCAGATGAAAACACTGTGAGGGTACGTGAGAAAGGTACTAAGGCGATGGGCAATGGGTTTTTTACCGCAAAGGCGCTAAGACTTTTCGCAGAGAGCGCCAAGAGGATAGGCTTTGCTTACTTATAGTCTTTCTTCTCAGTGTATTTTTCCACTATAGTTCTAAATGATAGTTAGCCATGTAAAATTGATGAGGCAATTTAAAACTACGTCTAATCATTTAACGGTCATTACATAAACAAAATAATACCGTACTTTGAGCATATACAATTCTTACCTGTATCATATATACTTCCTGATCATGAAAAAAATAAGCCTGATCCCAATTTTATTTATCACTTCAATTATCAGTGCGCAAGAGTCTGTACCACATTCCGATTTGTCCACCTATATTAATCCTGTATTTACTGATACTTCAAGAATTACAAGGATAAAAGCAATGATTCCTGTAATTGACCGGATATACCGCGACTATGCCCAACAAAAACATTTTCCTGCCATTGCTTTTGGGATAGTGGCAGACAATCAATTGGTATATGCAGGCAGCTATGGTAAAACTGATATTGCAAAAGATATTGCTGCAAGTCCTGCATCTCTGTTTAGAATCGCTTCGATGACAAAGAGCTTTACCGGCATGGCTATCCTTAAATTAAGAGATGAAGGCAGACTACACCTCGATGACCCGGCTGCATTGTATATACCTGAGCTCAAAAATATATCACTGCTAACCACCGACGCGCCTCCGATCACTTTACGAAATTTGCTTACGCATACGGCGGGATTCCCTGAGGACAATCCCTGGGGTGACCGCCAGCTTGACATTACTGATGAAGAATTTTCATCAATGCTGAAAAAAGGGATCTCTTTTTCTAACGTACCCGGTATTCAGTACGAATACAGCAACATGGGTTGGGCTATGCTTGGGCGTATCATTACTAAGGTATCAGGAAAACCCTATCAACAATATATTACCGATAATATTCTGCGTCCGCTCGGAATGAGTCATACAAAATGGGAATACAGCAGGGTAAGTGCCGATAAATTAGCGCATGGCTATCGCTGGGAGAACGGGAATTGGAAAGAGGAACCATTGCTGCATGATGGAGTATATGGTGCAATGGGCGGACTGATTACTTCTATTGAAGATTTCAGTAAATATATGATGTTGCATCTTGCTGCATGGCCACCACGCAACGAAAATGAGACAGGACCACTTAAACGAAGTTCTGTGCGGGAAATGCAGCAAGCCTTGACATTCAATAATCTTAATTCCAGTTTCAGCTACGATGGGCATAACACCTGCTCAATGGTGAGCGGCTATGGATATGGACTAAGAATAGGAATTGATTGTAATGACCGGAGATATATCGGCCACACAGGTGGTCTACCGGGTTTTGGAAGCCAATGGTGGATAATGCCGGATTATGGCATTGGCGTGATGGCATTTGGCAATCTTACGTATGCCAGTATGACTGCAGCTAACTATGCTGTGCTTGATACGCTGATAAGAGGAGCTATGCTTCAAAAACGCTCCATACCGGTATCACTTGTTTTGCAAAGACGGCAGGCGGAAATAGCAGCACTCCTGCCCGACTGGAAGAATGCAGCAGAAAGGAAAATTTTTGCTGTAAATTTCTTTGAAGATCATTCCCTTTCACAAAGGAAAGAGAAATCACAAGCAATATTTGCAAAAGCAGGCAAAATACTTCGCATTGAAAATGTAATTCCTGAAAACCAGTTGCGCGGCACGTTTGACATTGTTTGCGAATACGCTACTATTGAAGTGTACTTTACGCTTACTCCCGAAACCCCTGCATTGGTGCAATACCTGGATATGGAGTTGAAATAAGTCCATAGGAATATACCCGGCAATAGTTTTGTGAAAATATCTCTGTGTCCTCCGCGAAAAATCTTTGCGCTCTTTGCGGTAAAAAAAATTAACCGCAGAGGACGCTAAGGAATACACGCAGAGTATACGCAAAGGGAAAATCCAAAACTCCTCCCCTATATCACCCTTGATGAAATACTATATTATTTTATAACATCAATTCAACTTCTGAGTGCTTCCCTGCACGGTAATGGTACGACCAGATCTGCCTGCTGCATCAAACGTTTTAAACCTGATAGTTGAGGTTGCCGGAACCGGGGCTTCATATACCGGAGAATCCAAAGTAGGTTCCGATTCATTGGTAGAGAAATGGATACTGATACCCGGCAATGCTACATTGGCTTTTACCATTCCATTCTCAATAATGGCCCCTGCCGGAGGAACACGATAGGAATATCCGTTATTCATTTTTGCAAGCGATGGCAATTCTTTTTGCGCAATTGTATTTGCAAAACGGTTCCATCCGGCATCAATTTCTTTTAATCGCAGTACATGATTGGATTCTGTTTCCCACTTCCTTTCCGGTGACCAGGCGCTTTCAGCAAATCCAATTAGCTTGGGCAACATATAATATTCAATCATATCACGTCCTTTAATAGTTTCACTCCACAACTGCGCTTCTAAGCCTATGACATTTTTGCGGGCTTCAGGTTTTAATTGTTCCCAGGGGCTGCTGGATTTATCCCAGTCGAGTGGTGCTCCCATACTGCTTGTAAGTGTGGTATTAAACATATTGTAAGGTGCAAAAGCCCAGGCGTTTTTGGTATCAATAAAACCAGCCCAATACAATCCTGGTTCTGCAGGATCATTATTATAAGCCAGGTCAAAATAAAAATTGGAAACATTGCACAGCACAATATTATATCCTTCGTTGGCAAGCTTATATCCCAGGTCGGGGTAGTCAAACATATTATTCCAGATATAGGGCACCACGTGCTTACCGGCAAATTCAGGGTTAGGTACGGTTTTCCCTGCTTCATCCTTCATCAGTGCCACTTCTTCCCACCCATGCACTTCTATTTTTCGTTTTGCCATTTCATCCACAAGTCTGCGAAAGAAATACGCCTGAAGATTTTTTGGATTTTTAATTTCAGGATGTTTGGCCATCAAAGCAAGGGCGTTAGGTGATTTTGACCATGCCCCATCAGCCACTTCATCGCCGCCTGCGTGAAATACCGGCATCGGCAACCCGGCATCTTTATACATTTTTTCAAACTCATCCACTACTTTAAAATAGAAATGATATGCAGACTCCCGGGTAACATCCACTACATTATCGGTATACATCTGGGCTGACATATACACCGATTTATCTTCGGGATCTACCAAGCGGTATTCATTGGCTTCCTTTTCCTTACCTTCTTTCATCAGTCGCTGATACCTTGCTTCCATTGATTTGATAGCAGCCCTTGCATGACCCGGAAAATTTAATTCGGGTATAATGTTAATATGTCTTTGCTTAGCATACTTCAATATTTCTATAAAATCATTTCTTGTATAATAGCCGCTACCATATTTACCCTTTTCCGATGCAAAAGGACCGGAGCCATAAGCAGGATGCAACGCTGCAGCCTCTTTACCGCTCACATGTTCCCGATGGGCACCTACTTCAGTGAGTTCCGGCAAACCTGGTATTTCTACCCGCCAGCCTTCATCTTCTGAAGTATAAAGTAACATGTGATTGATTTTATATTTAGCCAATACATCCAGTATCCTGAAAATGTTTTCCTTAGTTTGAAAATTTCTGCTAACGTCCACATGCAGGCTACGGAACCTAAATCTTGGGGCATCATCTACCATAATATAAGGTAAATGAATATCGGCGTTCCCACTATACACTCCAGAAGGAATTAGTGAAAGGAGGCTTTGTATTCCGTAAAACGCACCGGCTGCATCATAACCGGTTATCCTGACACCTTTATCGCTTATCAGCAGCCGATAGCCTTCAGGTCTCTTCTCTTTTACAGCATTTGAATCTATGGAGATCATAATACCGTCTTCAGCATTCTCTTCTGCTTTTAAAGTAAATAACTGACCGGAGATTTCTTTCAACCTGCCCGCAAGGATGGCAACTTCATCACTCAATTCCTTAGGAAAACTGATCACAGCGGTTGAAGTGAGTGCGTATTCACCCTTTTGTTTTTCAAAATGCACCGGGCTGGGAATGATAGGTAATAGCTGACTGGCAGGTAAGAGCGAAAGGGATGCATTTTCCCTGTATGTTTTTTCGGGAGATGCAGGCAACTCCATGTCCCCCTTGCCACGGAGCAACTGTTCTTTGCGAGTAAAGGGGATAAGGGTATAGTCGTTAATTTCTTCTATCCGTTCTTCATTTCCTTTATCGTCATAAAAAACAATATATATGCCAAGAGGCTGGTCGGTATTTTTGATTACATAGCCTGTGGCTTTATATTCGATATCAACAGAGTCGCCTTTAGCAAGAGCAAAACCAGTATTGGGAAGAAGTCTGAACCAGTCGCCATTAATATGTTCCAATGAAGCCGGTTGTGGTTTTTCGGTGGGTATTACAGGGCTGGGCGCAATAGAAAAAAATATTTTCCAGTTCTTATCGGTAAGCGCCTGATCATTTTTATTTATAAGGCGGATACGTGCAGTGTAACCTGAATCAGTAAAGTTGGAAAGCAATTCCCATTTCATGGCGACACCCGAAGTCTCACTTTTGGATAATTCCTTATTGCCTTGCGAACAAGACATAAGAAATACTGTCACTACCCATAAATACGACCATCTGTATTTCATAACATTTATATATTTAAATGAATTATTGAAAAAAGGGGTATAGCAAATGTAAAGGAGAAAACGGGAGAAAACATATACTGAAGGGAATGGTACTATTTTAGTTATGATGTTTAAATATCAGGTGATTTTTCCGCATTATCCAGACGAGCACACCTGCTCCTTCCCATCAGTGTCATCCTCACCTGAATGAAACAGTCTGAAAGTCGGATAAATCATAGGAATATTTCAATGAGGTTTGGGAGCAAGAATTGAATACTTGAAAACTTGAATGATTCCGAAAGGCACAAAATCACCAAGTTAGTGTTGAGTGCGTTTCAGTTTTTTTACTGCAAAGAACGCGAAGGAAAAACACGCAAAGAAGCGCAAAAAAGTGAATAAGAGAGTAATAAAATAAATGCATTGTCTTAGTGTCCTCTGCGGAAGACTCTGTGCTCTTTGCGGTTAAATTATTTATAGTTTATTTATTATCTCAGCAAATTTACCATTACATCATAAACAACGACAAAGCATATACCACCATAAAAGCCGTTAACCCCATAAACAAAGTTGCTAATGAATATACCCTGAGCATTGTTTTCATTTCGAGCCCCGAAAACTTACTGATTACCCAAAAATAAGCATCATTGGCATGAGATAAAGTCATAGAGCCAGCACCCATTGATAATATACATAGTAACCTGCCGGTATCGCTATCCAGTCCGAGTGAAGGCAGTAAAGGCTGTATGATAGATGCCGAAGTAATGATTGCTACAGTAGAAGAGCCCTGTGCCGTTTTTAATAAAGCCGTAATCAAAAAGGGAAAAAGTATTCCCATGCTTTTGAGAGAAACTGCATCACTGAGATGAGCTCCAAGTTTGGTTGCAGCAAGTACGGCTCCAAATGCTCCACCCGCTCCAATGATCACCAGGATGCCACCTGCCTTTTCAGCACCTTCCTGTAATAATTTACCAAGCATTATTTTGTTTGTTCCCCGCATGGTGGTCAATGCCAGTATTACACCTGCACAAAGAGCAATTATGGGATTACCGGTAGTATTCAGTATCTGCCATACAAAATTATCATCTTGTTCCACCTTGGCAAATGCACCAATTGCAATCAGCAGGATAGGCACTATAACCGGCAGGAAGGACTGTAAAACACCCGGTCTGACTTTATTCTCAATCACTTCTTCCGGTAATCGGGTATCCGATGCCGGTAGTTTACGTCCGGCATATTTTGCCCATATATACCCTACAGTGGTGGAAGGAAGCGCTACCCCGATACCGGCAAGAATTAATTTTCCAAAATCTACATTCAAAATTCCTGCGGCAGCCGCAGCGCCCGGATGTGGCGGTATGAGGCAATGTACAGCATACAACCCACCCGCCAGTGAAGTAGCCATTATTGCCATGTTAATACCTGTTCTGCGTGCAAGACTTTGGTTTAGTCCGCTCAGCACGATATATCCGGAATCGCAAAAGATGGGCATACCTACAATAAAACCTGTAATATTCATTGCCAGCGGTGCACGATGCTGTCCAGTTTTCTTTAGTATAAATTCAGCCATCACTGCAGTACATCCCGTATGTTCCAGTAATACTCCAAGCGCAGTACCTAACACAATAATGAAACCCAGGGATTCCATGATGTGGCCAAAGCCGGTCTTCATTGCTGTAAGTATTTCATTCACCGGTAACTGAACACCAAGCCCCACTACAAAGCAGGCAGCAAACAGCGCAAAGAAAGCATGAATCTTATACCTGGTTGTCAGCAAAATAATAAGGGCTATACCAAGTAATAGAAAAATGATGACCTGTAAAAAAGAAGTAGTCATGGTTTTGGCTTCAGTTAACGGAAGATATTTTTACAATTCGGGAAATGAATACAACTTCTCTTATTTTATTCCTGCCCGGCTTTTCAAAGTTGCTACCGGTATCGAAACCATTCTCCCAATAACCTTACCATCCCGATAAGTAATCATCCGCATAGTAACAGCATCTTTGGGTACTTCAATGGGTGCAGTGTATTTCGGATAAAATTTATCAGGGAATGAATTATCAAAACTGTAAAAAATATCCAGCCCTTCTATCTCGGTAGAAAGTTCAACTACCGGCAGGTTATTGGGACCATTCGTTGCAGTAATAATGGGATCATAAATGGAAGGTGCATATTTCTTTTCCGCTAAATCAAAACGCTCAAACTGCCGTTCCACCCGGGGTACAAAATCATTCCAGTTTTTCTTTTCCTTTGGCGACCATACAGACTCCGCAATGGCAAAAGCTCTCGGCCATAACATATACTGCAAGTGACGGAAGTTATATACCTGCTCTGTCCATAAATTGGCTTGACCACCTTTGATATATTTTGCATCCACACCTTCGGGTACCGGTTCAAAGCCATATGCTTTATTCAACCGAAGCGTTGCATATACCGGAGGTTCTATTGCAGCATCACCTTGCATATAATCAAGATATGCATACGTAGTTGGGCTCATTACCACTTCATGTTTCAATTTTGCGGCGGCAATACCACCATCTATACCACGCCAGCTCATCACGGCTGCATTAGGGGCTAACCCACCCTGCAATATTTCATCCCAGCCTATTAATTTCTTTCCTTTCGACTCAACTATCTTCTCCACTTTTTTTACAAAATAGCTTTGTACTTCATCGAGGTTTTTCAATTTTTCTCTTTGCATCAATGCTTTTATCTGGGGACTTTTTTCCCAGAAATTTCGGGCAGTTTCATCACCACCCATGTGTATATATTCAAATGGGAATAGTGCAGCTACTTCAGTAAATACTTTATCCAGAAATTCATACACTTTGGGATTTGCCGGACAGAGTGTATTATCTAACAATCCATAAAAATGACCTTTAGGCGGCCACACCATAAATTTCTCCCCTGAATTCACCTGGTACTTATCTGCACCTGGCGTACAGGAAAGTTCGGGATACGCTGCTATTGCCGCCAGGCTGTGACCAGGTACATCTATTTCAGGCAGAATATTTATAAAATGTTCTTTTGCATATTGTACTATATCACGAATATCATCCTGCGTAAAAAAGCCACCATAGTCTCTAGGCTCATCCGGCAACGGATCAGAAAAATAATTAAAAGTGCCAATCTTCTTTACATTCCAGGCACCAATACTTGTGAGTTTGGGAAGGCTTTTTATTTCAATCCGCCATCCCTGATCATCTGTTAGATGTAAATGCAACAAGTTGTACTTGTACTTTGCCATATCGTCAATAAAGGCTTTTACTTCAGCTTTTGTAAAAAAATGGCGTGATACATCAAACATCAAACCCCTCCATCCAAACCGGGGATAATCCTTTACAACGACTGCAGGAACTGTCCATTCTTTTTTATCTACTACAGTTTTGCTTTCTATTTCATTTGGCAGTAATTGAATAAAAGTTTGTACGCCATAAAATAATCCGGCTGGTTTATTGGCTGCAATAGTAACATTCCCGGTGGCAACCGTAAGCATATATCCTTCGTCTCCCAGTTCCTTATTATATGCGGTATTAAGCATCAGTTTTATACTGTTACCGGATGAGGCTTTGGTTACATTAAGGTTATATCCGGTTGGCTTATTCAGAAAAGAAGCGAGATAATTTGCTACCTCATTTACTGAGCCATTATTATCCGATGCAATTTCTATTGCTGTATTATTTTTCAATAGAAATTCTCCTTCTTTTTGCTCCAGCAACACGGGCTCCGGTATAATAGCCGCCTTTTGTGACTGAGCTAAAACATTGCAAAAAACAAATACAAAAAAAAGGAGTGTGGTACAACGCTGCATATTTTAAAAATTTGAAGGCAAAAGATATAAAAGAAAAACAGATTAAAAAAAAGCCCGGATTATTTTATCCGGGCAATGCATTACTTATTATCAACTTACCACCTTCTTTTATTTTGAGAAAACGAACTGCCACCCGAACGCTGCTCCCTGGGACGAGCCACAGTAACCGACAATGCCCTGCCATCAATTTCTTTACCATTTAGTCCCTGTATTGCCTTTTCAGCACTGTTGTCATCAGGCATTTCAACAAAGCCAAACCCACGTGAGCGGCCACTTTGCCGGTCAATTATGATCTTTGAAGACGATACTTCTCCAAATGGGGAAAACAAATCTTTTAAGCTCTCATCAGTAACATGAAAACTCAAATTTGAAACATACAAATTCATACTATAAAATTAAAAATGTGATTAATCAAACCCTGCAATTAGTGCATTAACTAAAGAAGGAATAAAACAAATACATCGTGGCAGGATGTATAGTATTACCGTTCATTTCAGGATGCACCGATTCAGTGACATTATAAAGATAGGATTAAAATCATATAAACCTGATTGATTTTGAGTTATTGATTCCTGTTGAACAAAATAAAAGCAGGATTACTTTTTAATCCTGCCGTAAAATATTGAATAGTATCCTAATAAATTATTGTATTCCAATAGTCCTGTCATTAACCCTGCCTAAACCATTTGTAGTACTATCCGGAGACAAAGTTCCGTTTGTGATATATTTAATACTAACCGCTTTCACTGAATCTGAAACGCCAGGTTTACCAGTTAAAAGTGCAGTATATACTTTTCTTTCATCTACAGTAATTGTCCTCTCCACCTGAAGGGTATCATTACTGTTCACTTTAATGGTTATTTGTCCGGCCTGAACAACAGCAAAATCAGAAACATTTCCAAAGTTTGCATTACCGTTTATTACATCATTCCCGTTTTGAGATATTTTAACCACAGGACTCCCCAAACCCGCAATTGCATTGATATATCTTATATAAGCCTTACCAGGCTTGCCTGCCAGGGTATCAATTTTATCTTTTACCACAATGTTTTGATAGGAAGTATCCCCCACCAGAAACAATGAATAATATTTTTCCTGTTCAAAAGTATAATCAGAACTTGCAAGAATATTACCACCTGAGGCATCAAATGCTATTACCGGCCGGGTACCTGCATATATACCAAGATATCCACCTGTATAGTTAGTATATGCAAGTGGTGTGTTGGTTAAATTATTACCGGAAAGTGTAAATCCAATTGCCGGAGCACTTGTGGAAAGATTAAATGCCATAAGCCCTGCCACCGGTGACTGTGTATTATTGCCGGTGTCCTTCAGACAAGAAGGGAGAGTGGCTACCCCAATTAAAAATGTGACCAGGATTAAAACATTTTTTTTGACTGATGTAAGATTTTTCATAATTATCATCTCCTTTAATTTTAAAACAAAACAGTATTTCTTTCGCAGAAATATTTATGTAAATAAAACAGATATAAGAATGCTAAAAAATGATGCCAAACAAGGAAACGGAGACAACGAAAATTTAATCTTGTGCAAGTATTAACTTTTGCTTATTATTTTGGAAATTTACCATCTGCTAATGCAATACTTCAATACAGTCTGGAAAGAAAATATTTACTATGTTTAAGAAAAGATGGATAACAATTCCGGTTGTGGCTATAGTGGTTCTTATTATAGGATATGCAATGGGGCCGCACCCTTCAACTCCGGTATATGACAACCACTTGCCGCAAGTACCTTCGGCTGCCAATGAGTTACAAGCTTATATTCAAAAGAATGAATCGGTTCACAAATTAAAACCCAATAATGAAGCAAGAATAGTTTGGTATAATGATACTACTAAAGCAAAAACACCATATTCAATTGTTTACCTGCATGGTTTTACTGCATCACAGGAAGAAGGCCGTCCTGTTCACACTAATATTGCAAAAGAATTTGGCTGCAATCTATTTCTTTCCCGTCTTGCCGGACATGGTATTGATACCACCGACCCTTTGATACATCTTACTCCTGTCAAATACTGGGAATCTGCAAAACAAGCTTTGGCTATCGGGAAACAATTGGGTGACAAAGTTATTTTGATGGGGACTTCTACAGGCGGGACTAATGCCCTGCAACTTGCTGCTGCTTTCCCTGAGGATATTGCTGCACTTGTATTGCTCAGCCCTAATATTGCCATATTCAACGATAAGGCCTGGTTGCTAAACAATCCATGGGGGCTCCAGATTGCAAAAGCTATAACCGGGAGCGACTATATGATATCTTCAGATACCAGACCAATCTATCGCCAATATTGGTATTGGAAATATCCCATCGAAGCAACTACCCAACTGGAAGAATACCTTGAAACTACAATGACTAAAGAAACCTTCGCAGCGGTAAAACAACCACTGCTGCTATTGTATTATTATAAAGACAACATACACCAGGACAGTGTAGTAAGCGTGCCTGCGATGCTGAAGATGTATGATGAACTGGGAACACCCGCTGATCAAAAAATAAAACAAGCCATCCCCAATGCAGGCAATCATGTGCTGGGAAGTTATATAAGATCCAATGATCTGCTAAGTGTGCAGCAGTCCATAGAAAATTTTCTGGAGAAAAAAATGCATATGAATGTTCATTCGGTACCTTCTATCACTATAGTGCACAAAGAATTGCAATAGCTTTATTTATCCTGCTTTAAGACCGTTTATCTATTTGAACATATGCTTTTGCAACGTTTTTTTAATTATCAGGTATCATGTTGTCAATAGCAGAAATAAACTGACTTCAAACAACAATAAAAAAACATCTAAATGCGAAACAGGATTTTTATAACGCTGACAATAATATTGCTAACAATAACGTCTTGCGAAAAGGATACAATAAGGGGTGGCGGTGAAATAAAAACAGAAAGCCGAGAGCTTGATGGGTTCGATAAGGTTATATTAGAAATCCCTTCAGAAGTGACTTTAAAAAAAGGAAACGAATTTGGTGTAACTATTCAGGCTTATTCCAACCTTCTATCCTATATTAATACTTATGTAGAAAACAATGCTTTACATATCCGTTACAGCAATTCCGCTTCCATTCGAAATGATAATTCTAAAGTTAATATTACCCTGCCCCAGATAAAGGCAATTGAAACATACGGAAGCGGAAACATAGCTTGTAACGGCAGCTTCAGCAGCACTCAATTCGATGCTGTGATAAGAGGTTCCGGTAATATCAGGCTGGATCATGCAGAGATCGAGAAATTGAAAGTGGATATTTCCGGAAGCGGATTTTTCAAAGGGTTCAAAAGCATAGCACAGGAAGCAAACATTCTGATCAATGGTAGCGGGGATGCGGAGATTGTAGTAGTGGATAAAATGAGCGTCACCATTAATGGAAGCGGAAGTGTATATTATAAAGGGTATCCCCCGGTAATTGAAAATAACGTAAGAGGCAGCGGAAAAGTAATTAAACAACAGTAACTATTGTAGTCAGAAGTCTCTATTTAAAATCTCTGTCATCAATGATGAAACGGTAGGTTCACACTGATTTAAACTCATCGCTTAATCTTTTTTTCTGAAAAACCCCGGCGACTGAGACAGCATTGAAACACCAACAAATGCAATCTTTCAAAACAGGGTGGTCTCAGTACCGGCTTGTGGAATCTCTGCTCTGGTGCATCTTTAAACAAGCACAGGATCCTGTTGTATAGAATCATATTCCTTTACAACATTTTATTATATGAAACCAGAGCAAATTTTACAAAGCGATTGGGTTGACATTCTATTTGAAAACCGTAATAAAGCTTACGGGGCTTACTTTTTACGCCGGCATTATCAAAAATATTTATGGAAAGCAATTTTCATTATGCTGGCAGTAATTGCTATTTTTATATTTCTAGCAGGTATTCAGAAACCCAAAAACATTTTTCAGATACTTAATGTTTCAAATCCTGTTTCGGTTCAACCGATTCCTATTATACCGGAAAATCCTCCTGCTCCTGTTCCTCAAAAGGCTATTGTCCGGCAAAACCTTGCCACAGAAAAATTTTCCACAATAAAAATAATGCCTCTTAAAGATCCCGCGGATCAGCCCCTGCCAGATATTTCTGAAATTATGGATAAAAAAATTGCTTCCATTGCTGAACCAGGCAACCTGGATGATATTTCTGTACCTGAAGAAAATACTATAGCCGTTGAAGCAGGTAAAGCAGTTGCTACTGCCTCTATGACACTGGTAATACCATATAATAATAATGCAGTTGATGAAGCAGCTGAATATCCGGGAGGGCAGAAGGCAATGCTAAGATTTCTTCAAAGAAATATACATAATCCTCAAAATGAAATGGCGGTTCCGGTTCAGGTCAGGATTCAGTTTATAATAGACGAAACCGGAAAAGCAGGAAATTTTAAGATAATACAAAGTGGCGGGGAAGTATTTGATCGGGAGGCGTTGAGTACCTTAAAAAAAATGCCCAGGTGGAAACCGGCAGTAAAAAAGGGGAGGCAGGTAGCGGTGTATTATGTGCAACCGATAACCTTCGAGACACTGTATGAATGAAGGTTGCAGTATTTTTTAAGACAATGACATGGCATTTACCACAGTATTTATTATCTTGCCACTCCCGTAAAATTATTATGTCAGTTCAGGAACAATGGGAAGAACAAAAACGTCGCAGATATAGTGGTTTCCATGCCCTATACGATTATGTAATGGGTATACTGTGGCTTTTAGTTGGTCTATTTTTCCTCCTAAATAAAGCTTTAGGTATTGAATGGATGAAAAGCGATCCCATAATTGATAATATATTTGGGTTTGTCGGTATAGCTTATGGGTTATTCAGGTTATACAGAGGCTATAAGAAGAAATACTTCAGGAAATGAAAATGAGTAAACTAATTTATTTTTGGGTTGTTTGCTGTATATATGGTACAGTGTTGACTATTGCTTCGGGTTGTAAAAGCGGTGGAAATAAAAAAGTTTTTACAGGTGACGAGAGCCTTACATCGGGGTTAATTCATATCAGTGTAGATGAATCTTTCAAACCTATCATTGACTCCCAGATAAAGGTATTTTCTTCACTTTTCCCCCAAGCAAAAGTAATACCTCAATATAAATCTGAGGCAGAATGCCTGAAAGATTTGTTGAATGACAGCATCAGGATGGTTATTGTAACCAGGGGGTTAAGTGAAGAAGAAGTTAATACTTTAAAAGATACCCTGGGATTTGCACCTTCCTGGGGCAAAGTTGCGTCTGATGCTATAGCTGTCATAGTAAATAACAAGGCAAAGGATTCACTTTTCGACATGAGCGATATAAGGTCGTTGATGGAAGGAACAAGTGGTTACAAACTAAATCCTGTACTTGATGGCAAAAAAGCTACAAGCACAATACGCTTTATGATAGATTCCGTATTAAAAGGTCGCTCCCTTGCGCCAGATATAGCAGGCGCCGATTCAAGTGTAGGCGTAATAAATTATGTAGCATCTCATGAAAATGCCATTGGATTTGTGGGGGTGAGTTGGATTGGCAATCCCGATGATAAACAACAGTTAGCCTTTCTAAACTCCGTAAAAGTAGCTTCAATTCAGTCAACCAATGACAAGGAAAAATATATTAAACCATATCAGGCTAATATTGCCACCAAAAGATACCCAATGGTACGGGGTTTGTATTATATTGTAAAAGAGAACTTTAGCGGGTTGGGACGTGGCTTTACTAATTTTTTACAAGGTGAAAAAGGCCAATTAATCTTTTACAGGGCTTATCTTGTGCCATCAAAAATGGACTTTACTTTAAGAAACGCAGAAATTAAAGAGTAATATAACCATATAATATTACAGATAATATCAATTAAATCAAACCAAAATTTCAATCAAAAATGATCAAGCACACAATCAGATTAATAGTAGCTTCTGCTTTACTGTGCAATGTAGCCTTTGCGCAAACGGTGGACGAAGGAAAACAATTTTTCTACTATGAGAGGTACAAAAGCGCAAAGGAAACTCTTGAAAAAGTAGTAGCTTCCAAACCAGATGATGTTGAAGCTGTTTATTGGCTTGGACAAACATTAATCGAACTGCATGATATTGCCGGTGCAAAAGCTGTTTATCAGAAAGCATTACAAGCTAAGGGCAGTGATCCCCTGCTTCTGGTAGGAATGGGGCATATAGAATTACTGGAAAATAAAACCAATGAAGCCCGTCAGCGTTTTGAAACAGCTATCAGTCTTACTAAAGGTAAAAACGTGGAAATTTATGACGCAGTAGGTCGAGCCAACGTAGATGCAACTGCGGGAGACGCAAAATATGCCATCGAAAAACTAAATGCGGCTACCCAGGTTCGGCGCTTTGATAACCCTGATGTATACATCACAATGGGAGATGCTTACCGCAAGCTTATGGATGGTGGCGCAGCCGTTACTTCATACCAGAAAGCATTAACATTGAATGATAAACTGGCAGTTGCAAAATATAAAATAGGTAGAATATATCGCACCCAGGGTGATGACCAGGCAAAAATTTTCCTCGAAAACTTTAATGATGCCGTTGCCATGGATCCCAAATATGCACCAGCTTACTATAATCTATACTCCTATTGGTATAGCCGCGATGTGAATAAAGCCCGTGATTTTTTTGGGAAATACAAAGCCAATACTGATTTTACCCCATCTGTAGAAGCTGAAGAGATCAGCCTGGTGTACGCTTCAGGTGATTTTAAAGGTGCAATCGCCAAAGCAGATGAAAAACTGCAAAAAGACGGAGATAAAGCTGATGTTAAGTTATACCGTACCAAAGCATATGCATACGACAAACTTGGCGATTCAGTAAACGCACTCAAGAATATGGAAATATTCCTGGCAAAAGCAAATCCTGATGATATTTTGCCGGATAACTATCTTAAAATGGCAGAAATTTCTGCCAAATTCCCGGATAAATTGTCTCAGGCTGATGAATATTATGGAAAATTAATCGCCATGGATACCGTCAAAGCACACCGAATTGAGTATGCCAACGCGGCTGCTAACATGTATAAAAAAATGAATAAACACGATAAAGCAGCCGTATGGCTTACCAAAATATTGCAATACAAACCCGACTATTCAGTTCGTGATTTGTTCTTTGCAGGATGGGAGAATTTTTATGGAGAAAACTATGTGACTGCCGATAGTGTATTCAATCTGTACAAGGTAAAATTCCCGGATGATGTGCAGGGTTATTATGGAGGTTTCCGTACCAAATGGTCTGCCGATACTGCTGCTATCAATTCCGGTATACCTTCTGCAGCTCCTCTTGAAGATGCTACAAAGTTCATTCAGTTGGCAGAAGCAGATAAAGATAAATACAAGCAATCTTTACAATTAACTTATGGCTATATGGCAGGATATTATGCCAATAATGTAAAAGATTATGCTACAGCAATAACCTACTTAGACAAAATACTTGAAGTAGATCCAGCGAATGTTGATGCACAGAAAAATAAAGAAATTCTTCAGCAGGCACTCAACAGACCACAACCAAAAGGTAGTTCTCCAAAGAAGACCGCTACAAAGTAGAGATATATCTTATATTAAATAAAAACCCCAAAGTCAATACTGATTTTGGGGTTTTATTTTTACTAAAACTGGTTTTTAATACAGCTTACCTTATTTTTGTCATTGGATATTACATAACTTCCAAAGACAGAAAAATACTGATACTGCTGTTCCAAAATTGATGTTGATCCGTTCGTTTTTCTGTTAATAAGAAAATCTTGAGATGAGATGATAACATTTTATTTCCTTCAGTCTTCCTTAGTTCCTTCTGCATCAGATGTCAACAGTTCATTTAATTATTTTCCAATAGCTGTACAGTTACTTTTTGCTGTGGGTTTTGTGGTGTTAATGATGGTGGTGACACATCTATTAGGGCCCAAAAGAGGTACCGAGGAGAAACTTGAAAACTTTGAAAGTGGTATCGAAATCAGCGGAAATGCAAGGCAACCCCTGGCTGTAAAATACTTCCTGGTGGCTATATTATTCGTACTCTTTGATGTGGAAGTCATCTTTTTTTATCCCTACGCTGTTAATTTCAGACACCTGGGATGGGAAGGTTTTGCGGCAGTGCTTGCATTTGTGGGATTTTTCCTTGCAGGATTTTATTATATTATAAAGAAAGGAGCATTGAGATGGGAAGATTAATTGACCTCAAACCCACACTGTGATTGAGTCGTATTTTGTGAAATTAAATTTTTTATTATGGCACGTCCGGTAAGATTTAACATAACACCTAAAGAAAGAGATAACAATGGATATATTGGTTTGGCAGAAATGCCTCCTGGTCAAACCGGTGAGGGATTTTTTACTACCAAGCTGAGTGAAGTAGTAGGACTTGCAAGAAAGAATTCTTTATGGCCTTTACCTTTTGCTACCTCCTGCTGTGGTATTGAATTTATGGCCACTATGGGTTCTCACTATGACCTGGGCCGGTTTGGTTCAGAAAGGATGGGATTTACCCCCCGTCAATGTGATATGTTGATGGTAATGGGCACCATTGCTAAAAAAATGGGGCCTGTGCTCAGGCAGGTATATATACAAATGTCGGAACCACGCTGGGTGATGGCGGTTGGAGCCTGCGCTTCAAGTGGTGGTATTTTCGACAGCTATTCGGTATTGCAGGGAATAGATCAGATCATGCCTGTGGATGTGTATGTTCCCGGTTGCCCACCACGTCCCGAAGCCATCCTGGATGGTGTACTGGCAATACAAGACCTTGTTCAAAACGAAAGCATACGCAGACGTAACAGCGACCACTACCAGAAACTATTACTGAGCTATGGTATACAATAACCTTAGGATCATAATTTGAAAACTAATGGAATTAACCAACGATCATATCAAACAAAGGCTGACAGAAAAATTTGGAGAGCAGGTAACCCATTTTACGGAACCATATGGGTTGCTCACATTTGAAGCACCAAAAGAAATGAACCTCAAAGTACTGCAATTTCTTTATGATGATCCGGAGCTTAAGTTTAAATTCCTCACCGACCTTCAGGCAGTACATTATCCCAATGATGCAGGAAGAGAATTGGCAGTAGTGTACCACCTGCATAATATGACGGATAATGTAAGGTTGCGGTTTAAAATATTTACTGATATCGCAGTCCCCGATGTATTTACTGCAACTCAGCTATTCGCAAGTGCCAATTGGATGGAACGGGAAACCTACGATTTTTTTGGTGTAAACTTTGTTGGTCATCCCAATCTGAAACGTATATTGAATGTAGATGAAATGGATTATTTTCCAATGAGAAAAGAATACCCATTGGAAGACCAAACCCGATCAGATAAAGATGATGAAATGTTTGGAAGAGGAGGAACAATTTAAAGCCAGAGTAATGACAGAAGAATTATTACAACATCCCAAAGAACAAAATATTAAGCTCCCCGAAGGATCTATTGAGAAGGAGACGACTACGCTTAATCTCGGACCGACGCATCCGGCTACCCACGGAGTCTTTCAGAATATACTGGAAGTAGATGGCGAGCGGGTTATCTCTGCAGAGTCTACCGTGGGTTATATACACAGGGCATTTGAAAAAATTGCAGAAAGAAGACCACTATACCAGATTACCCCGCTAACCGACAGGTTGAATTATTGTTCCAGTCCAATCAACAATATGGGCTGGCACACTACCTGCGAAAAACTGCTGGGTATAGAAATGCCCAAACGGGTGGATTATTTGCGTGTCATCATTATGGAACTGGCCCGTACTGCAGATCATATCATTTGCAACTCAGTAATTGGAGTAGATACCGGAGCTCTTTCTGTATTCCTTTATGTAATGCAATACAGGGAGTTGATATATGAAATATGGGAGGAAATTTGCGGTTCAAGACTTACTACCAATATCGGCAGAATAGGAGGATTTGAAAGGAATTTTAATGCTACCGCCTGGCAGAAGCTGGAAAGATTTTTAAAAGAATTTCCAAAAGCATTAAAGGAGTTTGAAAACCTCCTGCAACGCAACAGGATATTTATTGACCGTACCGTAGGTGCTGGTCCGATCAGCGCAGAACGGGCGCTGAACTATGGTTTCACCGGACCAAATTTAAGAGCCACAGGTGTAGATTATGACGTTCGGGTACATACACCCTATTGCAGCTACCAGGATTTTGAATTTAATATTCCGGTAGGCACCACCGGTGATGTATACGACCGATGGCTGGTTCGCAACCAGGAAATGTGGGAATCATTAAAAATTATTGAACAGGCCTACCGGAAAATTCAGGAATTCAAAGGTGCAGATGCAGAAGTATATCATGCTAATGTGCCGGAGTATTACCTTCCTCCCAAAAACGAAGTATATACTACCATTGAGGCATTAATATGGCATTTTAAAATAATCATGGGTGAAACAAATATACCCGCAGGAGAAGTTTGGCACAGTGTGGAAGGAGCTAATGGTGAATTAGGTTTTTACCTCATCAGCGATGGTGGACGTTCACCTTACAGATTACATTTCAGGAGGCCCTGTTTTGTATATTATCAGGCTTACCCTGAACTGATCAAAGACGCGATGCTGGCAGATGCTGTAGTTGTAATGAGCAGTCTAAATCTGATTGCAGGAGAAATGGATGCATAATTCAATTTGAAAATTTGAAAATTTGAAAATGAAATTTTCGGAAGAAAAATTAAAAAAGGTAGATGACATTATAGCACGCTACCCCGAAGGGAGACAAAAAAGCGCCCTGCTACCCGTATTGCATCTTGCACAGGAACAATTCGGTTGGCTCAGTGTTGAGACCATGGACTATGTAGCATCGCTTTTAAAACTTGAACCTATTGAAGTGTACGAAGTTGCTACATTCTATTCGATGTATAATCTCAAACCCGTGGGAAAATATATGTTTGAAGTGTGTCAAACGGGGCCTTGCATGATTAAGGGAAGTGATGATATCATTGCATATATAGGACAAAAACTTGGCATAAAACCCGGAGAAACAACCGCTGATGGTTTATTTACACTCAAAACAGTGGAATGCCTCGGCGCCTGCGGGTATGCTCCAATGATGCAATTAGGTAAATTCTATAAAGAACATCTTACCAAAGAAAAAGTAGATGCAATTATAGATGAATGCCGGAAGAGTACGGCAATGAATAATTAACGAAAGTGTTGCAATAAAAATAAACATGGGAGTTAAATTACTGCTTGATAAAGCACACATAGAGGGAATCCGTTATTTCGATGTATATCGCAAAAATGGCGGATATACAAGTGTGGAAAAGGCGCTGAAGATGACGCCTGAAGCCATTGTTGAAGATGTAAAAAAAAGCGGTTTGCGTGGCCGCGGGGGAGCCGGATTCCCTACCGGATTGAAATGGAGTTTTATTGCCAAACCCGAAGGCATACCCCGTCACCTGGTATGTAATGCAGATGAAAGCGAACCTGGTACATTTAAGGATCGCTACCTGATGGAGTTTATCCCGCATTTGTTAATTGAGGGTTTGATTGTCAGCTCCTATGCACTCGGCAGCAATGCAACATATATTTATATCCGTGGTGAATATGCCTGGATTCCTGATATACTAGAACAGGCAATATCCGAAGCCAAAGCAAATGGTTTTCTTGGAAAGAATATATTAGGTTCAGGATTTGATTGTGAGATATATGTGCAACGGGGTGCAGGCGCTTATATCTGTGGTGAAGAAACTGCTTTGATCGAATCACTCGAAGGTAAAAGAGGCAACCCCCGTATCAAACCTCCTTTCCCGGCATTAAAAGGGGTGTGGGACAGACCAACAGTGGTAAATAACGTGGAGACACTTTGCGCTGTAGTTCCAATTATCAATATGGGGGGTGAAGAATATGCTAAGATTGGTGTGGGACGCTCCACAGGTACCAAATTAATATCAGCCTGCGGAAATATCAATAAACCGGGGGTATACGAAATTGATATGACTATCAGTGTGGAAGAATTTATTTACAGTGATGAATACTGTGGAGGCATAGCTAATGGTAAAAGATTAAAAGCATGTATACCCGGCGGATCTTCCGTCCCTATATTACCTGCTAATCTTTTATTGAAAACTGCAAAGGGCGAAACGAGGTATATGAATTATGAAAGCCTGAGCGATGGCGGATTTGCAACCGGAAGTATGATGGGAAGTGGAGGTTTTATAGTATATGATGAAGACCAGTGTATAGTAAAGAACACCTATACTTTTGCAAGGTTTTACCGCCACGAAAGTTGCGGGCAGTGCAGCCCCTGCCGTGAAGGAACACTCTGGATGGATAAGATTTTGAAGAATATAGAGACCGGCAAAGGAAAAATGAGTGATATTGATTTGTTGTGGGATGTACAGCGTAAGATAGAGGGCAATACCATTTGTCCGCTGGGGGATGCTGCAGCCTGGCCTGTTGCAGCAGCTATACGTCATTTCCGGGATGAATTTGAGTGGCATGTGCTGAATCCGGAGGAATGCTTAAAACGCAATTATGGACTGGCACATTATGCAGATGCGAGAGAAGTGGTAGCGTGAGAGGGGTTTCTCGCGGCGAACGCAACGGAGCAGCGATAATACGAACAATACACGATATCTAAACTTGAGATGCGGTATTAAATTATTACAAACGCTGTGATAATAAACAACTAACCGATGAACGAGAACGAAGTTGCTACCTTTGCTCTTGACATAGCATTCAATATCCACAGGAAATTTGGCCCTGGGCTTTTTGAAAGTGTATACGAAGAAGTTTTCTGCTATGAACTTAGCAAAAAAGAAGTTCTATTTACAAGACAGCAGGGAATTCCATTGATGCACGAGGATATAAAATTGGAAGCAGGTTTTAGAGCAGATGTAATAATTGACAATAAAGTAATTGTTAAAATCAAAAGCATTGAAGCTTTAGCCAACATTCATTATAAACAGTTATTAACCTATTTGAAATTGTCTGGCTTGAAGCTTGGTCTATTAATCAACTTTAATGTAGTGTTATTGAAAGATGGCATACATAGGATAGCAAACAAATTATAAGCCGCAGCTTCGCTGTTTCGTTGCGTTCGTTGCGTGAAACAAATATTATGGCTGAAGAAAAAAAATTATTTAAAGTTACCATTGATGGTATTACAATAGAAGTAGAACCAGGTACTACCATCCTCAATGCCGCAAGACAAATTGGAGGCGAGGTAACCCCTCCTGCTATGTGTTATTACACCAAACTAAAGAATAGTGGTGGAAAATGCCGCACCTGCCTGGTAGAAGTAGCCGCAGGGTCAACAGCAGATCCCAGACCGATGCCCAAACTGGTAGCATCCTGCAGAACAACAGTTATGGATGGAATGGTAGTAAAAAACACCAGCAGTGAAAGGGTGCTGGATGCCAGAGAAGGTGTGGTGGAGTTTTTGCTTATTAATCATCCTATTGACTGCCCCATCTGTGATCAGGCCGGTGAGTGCGATTTACAGGATCTGAGCTATGCCCACGGCGCCGATGCATCCCGCTTTGATTTCCAAAAAAGAACATTTATCAAACACGACCTGGGACCCTATATCCAGTTACACATGACAAGGTGTATCATGTGTTATCGTTGTGTATTTGTTGCCGACCAGGTGACCAATAAAAGAGTACACGGCGTACTGGAAAGAGGAGATCATGCAGAAATAGCCACTTATATAGAAAAGGCCCTTGATAATGATTTTATCGGAAATGTAATTGATGTATGTCCGGTTGGCGCATTAACTGATAAAACCTTCCGCTTTAAAAACCGTGTATGGTTTACCAAACCGGTAAAAGCTCATCGAGATTGCAGTAAATGCTGCGGAAAAGTACACGCATGGTTAAGAGGTGATGAAATATTGCGGGTAACCGGACGTAAGGACAAATGGGGAGAAGTGGAGGACTGGATTTGTAATGAGTGCCGTTTTGAAAAGAAAAATGTAAAAGATTGGGTCATAGAAGGACCCGCAGAAATTAATCGTCATTCGGTAATTTCACAGGGACACTATTCAGGTAAGATAGGAACCACAAAACCCAATGATACTTTCAGCAAGGTGATGAATGGCAGGCAGCCGAAAACATTGATGAATATCCATGATATAAGCCAGGTAAATCTGCCCGGACTCAATCTGGCAGCAATTCCAGGACCGGCACATTCCACTGACTTTGATAAAGCAAACCAAAAAGCACTTCCTAAAAAAGAAGATTAAAAGAAAATTATTGACCGTATAGAACACTAGAATATTATTGTATGATATTACTTACTATAGACTGGGCTTATACCATAGAAAAAATGGTTCTCATCGCCATCGTCATTTCTGCTTCTCTGCTGATAGCGATGTATGCCACTTATGCCGAGCGCAAAATAGCCGGGGTAATGCAGGACAGACGAGGGCCTAACAGGGCCGGTCCTTTTGGTATACTTCAGCCGCTGGCAGACGGCATTAAGCTTTTTTTTAAGGAAGAGATCATTCCCAATAACTCCAACAGGTGGTTGTTCGTACTCGGTCCTTGCCTGGCAATGCTTACAGCAATGATGACCTCAGCAATCATTCCCTGGGGCAGCACAATCGAAATAGGAGGAAGAACAATTTCACTTCAAATAGCAGACATTAATATTGGTATCCTTTACATTTTTGGTGTGGTAAGTATGGGGGTGTATGGTATTATGATTGGTGGCTGGGCAAGTAACAATAAATTTTCATTAATGGCAGCCTTACGTGGTGCCAGCCAGGCGATAAGTTATGAACTGGCTATGGGTTTATCTCTCATTGCTTTATTAATGCTAACAGGTTCTCTCAGCCTGAAAACCATTGTAGAACAACAGATCAATGGTCATTTCTGGAATATCGTTTATCAGCCGCTTGGATTCCTGATATTTTTTGTTTGTGCACTGGCAGAATGTAACCGGGCTCCATTTGATCTGCCCGAAGCCGAAAGTGAACTAAATATGGGATATCATCAGGAATACTCTTCCATGAAATTAGGTTTTTACCTATTTGCAGAATATATCAATATGTTTATCAGTTGCGCCGTTATAGCTACCCTGTTTTTCGGCGGATACGATATGCCTTTCGTAGATGAATCACAACTAAGCGGCGTTACCGCATTGCTAACTGGACTTGTGGCACTGTTTGGCAAAACCTTTATACTCATTTTTGTTTTTATGTGGATCAGGTGGACGCTTCCCCGCTTCAGATACGATCAGTTGATGAATCTGGGGTGGAAAGGTCTTATACCTTTGGCATTGTTAAATATGGTTATTACCGGAGCCGTAGTATTATTTACTATGAAAACTCCCTGATTTAATTGGGTTGTATAGATGATAAAAATACTTTTGTACAACTTTTTTACAATTTCCCGGGTAGTGGAATAAAAAAGAAGAAATGCAGGCATTAACACAAAGAGCTAAACCGGTTGACAGAAGACCGATGAACTGGATAGAAAAGATATACCTCTGGAATATCTTCAAGGGTATGCTCATTACTTTCAAACATATTTTTAAGAAAAAAGTTACTATACAATACCCCGAGCAAAAAAGGCCCTTCAGCCCGGTGTTCAGGGGATTGCATATCTTAAACCGCGATGAAGAAGGACGTGAGCGCTGTACAGCATGCGGGCTTTGTGCAGTTGCCTGCCCTGCAGAAGCTATCACAATGGAAGCTGCCGAAAGATTACCTAATGAAGAAAATTTATACCGCGAAGAAAAATATGCGGCCCGCTATGAAATCAATATGCTCCGCTGCATTTTCTGCGGTCTTTGTGAAGAAGCATGCCCTAAAGATGCCATTTATCTGAGTGAGACTTTTGCTCCGGCTAATTACAGCAGAAAAAGTTTTATTTACAGTAAAAACGATCTGCTGATACCAGATCCGAAAACACAACCTGAAGAGTTTAATATTGCTAAAGGTTTGATAGAAAAAAAGAAAATATCCAAATAATTCAACAAACACCAAAACGAAGGAACTACAATAATGGGAATAACACAATTACTTTTTTGGTTGCTCACGGTAATGACACTCGGCAGTGCCCTGATGGTTATTTTCAGCAAAAATCCGGTGCACAGTATTTTGTGGTTAATAGTTACCTTTTTCTCTATTTCCGGACATTATATTTTACTTAATGCGCAGTTTCTTGCTATAGTTAATATCATTGTATATGCAGGAGCCATTATGGTGTTGTTTCTGTTTGTCGTCATGCTGATGAACCTGAATGAAAGTTCATCACCGGTAAAAAATAAATGGCTGCGTTTTGCCGGAGTAATATCGGGAGGAAGTTTACTGCTGGTGATGGTAGGCGCATTGAAAGATACAGAGAGTATGCAAAAAGAAATACTGATGAATACAGGCAATATAGGTTTGATCAATAACCTGGGGACAGTGTTGTTTAAAGATTATGTATTACCCTTTGAGATCAGCAGTGTATTATTTCTGAGTGCAATGGTAGGCGCTGTGGTAATTGGGAAGAAGTAGCTAAAAAAAGATTATGACCATAAATCATTATATATTTTTATCAGTTGCCTTGTTTTGTATTGGCATTATCGGCGTTTTAACACGCCGCAATATGATTATCATATTCATGTGTATTGAATTAATGCTCAATGCCACAAACCTGTTGCTGGTTGCGTTTTCCAAAATGCATTACCTGGCTGCCTCTGTAACCGATGCTGCTACAACAGTTGGGACCGACGGGCAATTGTTTGTTTTTTTCATTATGGTGGTAGCTGCTGCAGAAGTAAGTGTGGGACTGGCAATAATTGTAATGATGTTTAGAAATACACATTCCATAGACGTTAACTTTTTGAACAGACTAAAACATTAAGCATCGCAGTATAAAAAAATCGCTTTTGCACTGCATGCACTGATATAACTTATATGAGCAAATTAGTTTACCTGGTTCCGCTATTACCATTGATCGGGTTTCTTATCAATGGGCTGGGAAGAAAAAGTCTTACCAAATCTCTTACCGCAATTATCGGATGCGGTGTAATATTGATATCTTTTATCATTAGCCTTATTCTATTTTTTGAGGTAAAAGCAGGGCATAGTGAGGTGGTAACTTATTTTGATTTTATCACTGCCGGCACTCTTAAAATACCCTTTGCTTTCCAGGTTGACCAGTTATCAGCAGTTTTCCTGCTTATCATTACCGGAGTCGGATTTTTAATACATGTATATTCCACAGCTTATATGCATGAAGAAAGCAATGCACATTACGCCCGCTATTTTTCTTTTCTCAACCTGTTCGTTTTTTCCATGCTACTGCTTGTATTAGGAGCTAATTACCTGATCATGTTCATCGGGTGGGAAGGGGTAGGTTTATGTTCTTATCTGCTGATTGGTTACTGGTTTAAAAATCCTGAATATACTGCTGCAGGTAACAAAGCGTTCATCATGAACCGTGTTGGAGATTTTGGGTTTCTGCTTGGATTATTCTGGTTGATCCAGCAATTTGGTACTTTGAATTATTCTGATATCTTCAGCAAAGCAGCAGGTATGAAGATGAATGACGCGGTACTGGTTGGCATCACGTTATTGTTGTTTGTTGGCGCTATAGGTAAAAGTGCACAGCTACCTTTATATACCTGGTTACCCGATGCAATGGCAGGTCCTACACCTGTATCGGCACTAATCCATGCTGCCACAATGGTAACCGCCGGCGTTTACATGATTGCACGCAGCAATCTTTTGTACACCCTGGCACCTACTACCCAGGGAGTGGTGGCAATCACAGGACTGGCTACGGCTGTATTTGCTGCTACTATTGCACTCAAGCAAAATGATATTAAAAAAGTACTTGCTTATTCAACAGTAAGCCAGTTGGGTTATATGTTCCTTGGACTGGGTGTTGGCGCTTTTACGGGAGCTGTGTTTCATGTAATGACCCACGCATTTTTCAAAGCACTGTTGTTCCTCGGTGCAGGCTCTGTTATACATGCTATGCATCATGAACAGGATATCAGAAAAATGGGAGGACTAGCCAAACGCCTGCCTGTCACACACTGGACATTTCTGGTTGCATGTATTGCTATTGCTGGTATACCTCCATTAAGTGGTTTCTTCTCCAAAGATGAAATCTTAGCAGCGGCTTTTTCTGCAAATACTGTGTACTGGGTGGTGGGTGTATTAGGTGCAGTATTAACGGCCTTCTATATGTTTCGGCTATATGCAACAACGTTCCTCGGTAAGTTCAGAGGCAGCCATGAGCAGGAGCATCACCTGCATGAGAGTCCTAAAGCAATGACTTGGCCGCTCATAATACTTGCTATACTTGCTGCAATATCCGGCTTCGTTGGTGTACCCGCTGTATTGGGCGGTCATCACGAACTTGAAAATTTTCTTTCGCCCATATTTGCCGGTTCAGTAAAGCTGGTTCATGATCAACATAATCTTGCACACAGTACAGAATATATGCTGATGGGCGTAGCGGCTGGTGCCGCCGTCTTAGCCATTCTTGTTGCGGTTTCAAAATTTAGCAAAAAACCTGATCTTGAAGAAGCCCGCGGATTTGGCCGTGTGCTGCAAAACAAATGGTATGTTGATGAACTGTATGATGCAATTTTTGTGAAGCCTTTGAGAAGCCTTTCCGGTTTTTTGAACACAGTAGTAGAAAAATCTGGTATAGATGGTATGGTTAACGGTGTAGGAAGGCTCGTAAACTATGGCGGTCGTCAGTTGAGATTACTGCAAAACGGTCAGGTAGGCGCCTATATATTGATGATGGTGGTGGCAACTTTGGTTTTATTCATTATTCAATTGTTTGTATAATAAACTATGAACCCTAACGACGTATTCATTACATTTCCTGAGTTGCTGGTATGGTTTCCATTGCTTAGCGGATTGATTATTTTTTTCTTGAACAAAGAAAATCAGGTAAAAAAACTGGCTCTCACTTCATCGTTTATTACTGTAGCTATAGTAGTGGCAAGTTTGTTTTTTACAGATAAAAAGTATTTCAATTTCAATAATGTAAGTTATTTCTGGCTGCCTTCGCTGGGCAGTAGTTTTGCATTGATGTATGATGGTATGGGCCGTATGCTTTGTTTGCTGACATCTCTTGCTTTTCCATTAGCATTTCTTTCTTCGTATAATAAAAGTTATACCAAGCCCAATTCTTTTTATGGATTAATGTTGTTGATGCAAAGCGGATTAATAGGTGTATTCTGTGCAATGGATGCGCTGGTATTTTATTTCTTCTGGGAACTGGCTTTAATACCTGCCTATTTTCTTTCATCCAGATGGGGCGGAGAAAGAAGAATACAAACGACATTCAAATTCTTTGTATACACTTTTGTCGGTTCGCTGTTAATGCTGATCGGCATTATTTATGTGTATTTACATACTCCTGACCTTACCTTCTCCCTTCATTCTTTTACAAATACCAGGTTGCCGGTTGGAAAAGAGGAAATAACATTCTGGTTGTTTTTTATTGCATTTGCTATCAAAATGCCGGTATTCCCGTTTCACACCTGGCAGCCTGATGCCTATGAACAGGCAACCCCATCTGTAACGATGATATTGAGTGGTGTTATGGTAAAAATGGGAGTATTTGCCCTTATCCGCTGGCTGATACCCGTATTTCCTTATGCATCTCAGATATATGCAAATTTCATAATTATACTTGCGGTCATAGGTATGGTATACGCGTCTTGTATCGCCTGGATGCAGGACGACCTGAAGCGACTGGTTGCCTATTCTTCAATTGCACATATCGGGCTGATGTGCGCTGCAGTATTTGCAAGGGATGAAAGTGGAATGAAAGGCGTGATGATACAAATGTTCAATCATGGTATCAACGTAATAGGACTGTGGATAGTAGTTGATCTAATTGAAAGAATATGGGGCACAAGAAAAATATCTGAGTTGGGAGGTTTAGCAAATGCATCTCCGGTATTAACCATTTTTATGGTAGTTATTGCACTCGCTAATCTTGCACTTCCGCTGACTAATGCTTTTGTGGGTGAATTTTTAATGTTCAACGGGTTGTTCTCTCATGGTATATGGACAACCGCAATTGCCCTGTTTTGTATTATTCTCGTTGCTATTTATACTCTTAATATGGTACGAAGAGTATTTTATGGGGAAACAAAAAGAGAAAATGTATTAAGCCTTTCAACAATAGACAGTAATGTGAAGACGGCTTTGGTGATTGTAGTTTTAATCATTTTGGTTTTAGGGGTGTTCCCCAAACCAATGTTTGAACTGACACAGGATTCGGTAGACGTATTCATGTCGAAGGTTAAAGGGCTTTTCTGATAATGAGAAAGCAGCTAATTCAGGTAAGTAAAAAATGAATTTAATCCGGAGTTTCCGGTTTTTGAGATAAATAAAGGGTATTTAAGTATTATGATTGCAATTATATTATCGGCATTATGGGGCGTTGTAATGATGTTCAGCGGCATTTTTTTTAAAAGAAAATCCACTGCCGGCATTATCGCCGTATTAGGCATTGTAGCCTTAATTATTGTAAGCCTGCTTGAGTATCATTCTTATCTCTATCTTCCGCTTGACATAAAAGGCATGCTTACTTTCAGTGCCTTCAGCCAGGTATTTAATTTGGTTGCCTTTACCTGCACATTAATATATTTCCTGCTCAATGCATCTGAGTTTGAAGAAGTGGGAAATGATGTATATGAATACTATGCACTGATCTTTTTTATTCTCTCCGGTATTTGTATAGTCACTTCATTTAATACACTGCTGATGCTGTTTCTTGGTATTGAAATCATATCTATACCGCTGTATATCCTTGCCGGCAGTGATAAACGGAATTTAAAAAGTAATGAAGCTTCTCTGAAATATTTCCTGATGGGGTCATTTTCAACCGGTATTATGCTAATGGGTATAGTATTCCTTTACGGTGCTACCGGTACTTTTCATATCCAGGGTATGCATCTCGGAACAGAAAAACCTGCACCAATGGTAGCCATCGGTCTTGTGTTGCTTCTGGCTGCTATGTCATTTAAAGTAAGTGCTGCCCCATTCCATTTTTGGGCGCCGGATGTATATGATGGCTCACCCACCATTTTCACATCATTAATGGCTACTATCATAAAAGTGGCTTCATTTGTTGCTTTCCTCCGCTTATTTGATACTGCGTTTGGAAAAATGCATGTTCAGTGGCAAATACTGGCAGCAATCATTGCAGCAGCTACTTTATTTATCGGCAATATCACAGCCGTGTTTCAGCAAAGTGTCAAAAGAATGCTTTCATATTCCAGTATTGCACAGGCTGGTTTTATGATGCTGTCAATATTTTCGTTGAATACTTTTGCCAAAGAAGGAATAATACTTTATTCAGCAGCATATAGTTTAGCTTCAATAGGAAGTTTTGCTGTGCTGGTAAAAATGAAAGATTATTCGTTTGAAGGATTCAACGGACTGCGTAAAACAAACCCTTTTCTTGCTTTAATGAATACTATATTCCTGCTTTCATTAACCGGGATTCCATTGAGCGCAGGTTTTATTGCCAAATATTATATGCTTATTGGAACTGTAAAAAACGGTCACTATTTCTGGCTGGCCATATTTGCAGTGCTGATGGCAGCTATAAGCGCTATCTACTATTTCCGACTGATACAGGCTATGTATTTTAAAGAGGGGAATGCTGAAGTTAAACCCCTTTCCACTACCTACAAAGCCGCTTTACTTATTACAGCCGGTTTGATAATATTTATTGGAGCATTTCCTAATGTGCTGATAAATGCATTATATAATTGATAAGGCATTTATATTGTAGGCAATCAGGGTCAGGTTTTGTAAATGCGGGCTTCAATACTTAATTTTATCTTTCATTTTGTCAATATGACTTTTGCCGACACCATTGCCTTGGCCTATAAAACCGTAAAAGCAAACAAACTCAGAACCGGTATTACTGTTGCTATCATGGCATTTGGCATAATGGCACTTGTTGGTATTATTACAGCTATACAGGCAATGAATGCGAGCCTTACAGAAAGTTTTGCCATGATGGGCGCCAACTCTTTCAGCATCCGGTTTAAGGAAATACAAATACGGATTGGGGGTGATGACGGAGTAACAAAAACGAGCACCAACAGCCCCAAAAAAGTAAAAAAATCAAATGAAGGACGCCAAATTACACTTGAGCAGGCAAGAGCTTTTAAAGAACGGTACAATTATCCTGCTAAAGTGAGTATAGGACTTGGGGGGGTAGGCAACCAGGTAGTGTTTTTTAATGACAAAAAGACTAACCCTAATGTGCGCGTTTCAGGTGGAGATGAAAATTATCTTTCTTTGAATGGCTATGAAATATTGTATGGGAGGGATCTCAATAAACTTGATGTACAATCGGCCAGCAATGTGTGTGTGCTTGGATATGATGTAGCAAAAATATTTTGGGGCGATCATGTAGAGAAGGCTTTAGACAATACTATCCGGGTAGGGTCAAACAAATTCCGAGTAATTGGAGTTTTGAAAAGTCGCGGGAGCAGTTCTTTTATGCAGGCCGACAATGCCGTATTTACAACCTACAACACTTTACGACGTCTGTTTAATGTTTCCGGTTCTTCATTTTATATAGGAGTGCAGGTAAACAATGTTAACCAGCTAGACCAGGCTATTGGAGAGGCGGAGGGAGTATTTAGAAATGTGAGAAACTTAAACGTTTCCGAACAAAATAACTTCTACATTGATAAAAGTGATGTAATTGCCCAGACCTTTATCAGCCTGCTTAGTAAAATTTCACTTGCAGCAGGAGGTATTGGCTTCATCACACTGGTAGGTGCAGCTATAGGATTAATGAATATTATGCTTGTAGCCGTTACAGAACGCACCAAGGAGGTGGGGTTAGTGAAAGCTTTGGGAGGAAAGAAAAGAAATATTCGGCAACAGTTTTTAATAGAGTCCGTTCTTATCAGTTTAACCGGAGCCGCTATTGGCATTATACTCGGAATAATGGTTGGCAATATTATAGGCTCTTTAATGAAGGTCCCCTTTTTTATCCCCTGGGCATTGATTCTTATTGCTATAATTATTTGCTCTGCAGTAGGGCTTGCTGCGGGAATTTATCCCGCCTGGAAAGCTTCCAAATTAGATCCCATTGTTGCGTTGCGCTATGAATAGGGCATGTCAATTACTTACCTGAATTTTATTAAAGAAGTAAGCGGATAACGGAGATTGCGATAGCCCATCATATCTACTTTAACATTGCCCACTACTATAGGACTTTCTATACGAAGAGGCAGGTGATTTGCATCGTCACTAACCCACACTGTCATTTTTTCGCCGCCTTCAAACATTGAGCCTTTAAGAAGAAGCGGTTTAAATTTTATAGTGCGAAATTTGCCGTACCGTGTTTTGATTGTTTCCTTCCCCATATACCTGATGTAAATATTATGAATTTCATCATCAAGAAATAAATTGAGGTAAATTTTGTCACCTACATTGTATTTATCGAAATCAATATTCCTTGCATAATACACCGCACTGATAACATCATGTATGCAATCAGGGGTTTTGTACACACCGGTGGTTGTGACTACACTTTTTGCTTCATGGTTGAAGCTGGCATTTTCATATTTTTTGTAGCCGCCCTCATCAATATTTCTGATAAAACGGTAGGGCTTAAGATTTCCGGTATCCATATAGGTTTCATACCTGTCTCTCACCTTAAAAATCCAGTCATAAGAGGAATTAGAATAACCCTCTCCTACAGCATGGTATACCGGTTTCCCATTGTAGCTTTCCACCTGTGCATTAAAAATAGCTGTTCCTGCATCAACATATAATCCAACCACGTTGTAAAATACTTTCAATATTATTTTTTCACCCGATGAAAAGCAGGCATTCCTAATCCCGCAAAAATCACTGTCCGCATTCAGGCGAATACTCATCATTAAAAACACCAGTGATACGAAAAACTTAATCTTCATCTCTTTGTATTATATATTTTAAGTCCCAGCACCAATGCGCTCCCCACCAATGCAGGAATCACAAGATTTATCAGCCAAATACCGGTAGATGCTGCATATATACCTAATACATTTGTGCTGCTCAACTGAAACAACATTATTGCCGCTTTTCCACGTAGTCCCACTTCAAGTAAAGCTATAGTCGGTACCAATGTTAATATAAGGTATAAAATGCTTATCAGCCAGAACGCTTCATGGGCATATATATCAACATGCATAATTTGAAGCAGCAATATATATGCATAGACGAAAAGCAAATATCTGCAAGCAGATAAACTTAACACTCTTAACAAAATTGTAACACGCAGATTCTTCAATACTTCAAAGTATTGCAGCCATTTGTTACGAAGTTTTAATACCTGCAATCCACGCACCATCCAGTCTAATCTAAAATAAAACAACAATAATACAGCAGCAAAAACAAACACAGTCCATTCGGTTATTTGAAGCCACAAAGGCATTAATTCAATATCGGCTGAAATTCCTGCAAGCCGGTAGTGTTGAATCAGCAAACCTGCACCGCCCAGAACCAATGTTACAATTAGCTGGCTCAGGCTGCCGATGATTGTTAGGGCAACCGATGATATACGTAATCCTTCTTTTACATACATCATGCGCCCGCCGTATTCCCCTACCCGATTAGGTGTATTCATTCCAAGAGCCAGGCCAATAAGTACTGCCTTTAACGAGTGCCACAAAGATATCTGTTGCAGCGGCGCCATCAATACCTGCCATTTCCTTGCTTCCACTGTCCAGTTGCAACACATCAACACCAAAATCAGCAGAAATTGAGAAGCAAATTTACCATTGATTGCTTCTTTGATATACCCGAAAGACGCATCCAGGTTTGGCTGGCAGATTATCTGCCTGTAAATAGACCAGGTGATCCAGATAAACAGAAGCGGTCCCAATACCCGGTTGAATAAAATTTTGATACTTTTGTCTGGTAGCTTCATTTCAATCAAAAATAAGTTTCGTATTGCAAACAGGACAGATCATTTTAGGAATTGACCCGGGAACATTAGTTATGGGGTACGGGGTTATTTGTGTTAACGAAAGAAGCATCGAATTATTGGAAATGGATATCGTTAAGCTTCCGGCCAAAAAAGATAACTATGAAAGACTGATGATCATTCACAACCAGGTTCAGGTATTGATAGCAAAATACAAACCCCATGAGTTTGCTATAGAAGCCCCGTTTTTCGGAAAAAATGTACAAAGTATGCTTAAACTCGGCCGCGCACAGGGGGTGGCAATTGCAGTAGCTATGCAAAGCGGTATACCGGTGACAGAATATTCACCAAGAAAAGTAAAGCAATCCATAACCGGCAATGGCAATGCAGACAAACTTCAGGTATGGGAAATGCTACGGAGAATAACTGCCATCAGTGAAACACCAAAATACTATGATGCCTCCGACGCCCTGGCAGTAGCCGTATGTCATCATTTTCAGATCAACTCAGCACTCAAAATTGACAAACACACCTTAACCCCTTCACGACGCAAAAAAGTTTCCTGGGAAAACTTCATTACACAAAACCCCGGTCGTATCATCAGGAAGTAACTGATACAGTTTTACTGCTGTCCTATAAGTTTGCGATTATTTTTTCCTGCACTTTCTTTAGTTCTTCAGCCGATAGCTTAAGCTTGGGTCGTGAAAAGTTTAAGTCGTCAATACTATTTACAGGGATAAGATGAATATGTGCATGCGGCACTTCAAGACCAACTACACTCATACCACAACGGTTACAGTGAAATGATTTTTCAATGGCTTTTGCTATAGGCTGGGCAAATTTTATCAGATTGCCCAGGTAATCTGCGGGCAAATCAAAAAGATTGTCAACTTCAATTTTGGGTATTACAAGGGTATGCCCTTTCACCAAGGGAAAAATATCGAGAAAAGCATAGCACTTATCGTCTTCGGCTATTTTGTAAGAAGGAATTTCACCGGCAATTATTTTTGAAAATATGGTCATAATACAAAAGTAATAAAACCGGTAAGGACATAACCATAAAAAAAGGCAGACATTTCAATTTATTGCAGGCAGGTGACGACACCTTTCAATAAAAAGGCTGTCCTTTTCAGAACAGCCTGTTAAAAATTCATTTATCAGTTAAACAGCGATCTCTTCTATTTTAAATTTCAATACTCCTGCAGGTGCTTTTACTTCGGCAATCTCTCCCACCTGTTTACCCAATACCCCTTTCCCGATGGGTGAAGTCACTGAAATTTTACCCAATTTCAAATCTGCTTCTTTTTCAGAAACAATCTGATAAGTTACTTTTTTGCTGGTATTGATATTGGTAAGTGTCACCTTAGTAAGGATACTTACTTTGCTGGTATCAATGGAATCGATTTCAATAATTCTTACATTAGCAATATCACCTTCCAGCTTTGCAATTCTGGCTTCAAGTATGCCCTGGGCCTCTTTAGCAGCATCATATTCAGCATTTTCTTTTAAATCTCCTTTTTCACGGGCTTCTGCTATAGCCCTGGAGGCAGCAGGTCGTTGTACACTTTTCATCTGCTGAAGTTCAGCTTTCATCTGCTCAAGAGTTTCTATGGTAATATACATTACTTCACTCATGATTTCTCCTTTTTTGATAATAAAAAATAAAAAAATAACAACGCCCCGGATATTATCCGAAGCGTTGCAATTAAATGTATAAGCAAAACTAATAAAAAGCTGAGAAAAAAGTGAAAAATATTCTGATAAAAATTAAATCTTCAATTTTTCCAACACAATTTTAGCCATTTTAAAAAAGGCCTCATGACTATACCCCGCAATATGTGGTGTAATGATAACATTAGGCTGGCTAACAAGCCAGTCAAGTTGGGCACGTTCCGTATCGTTGTAGGTTTCCAGCTTTTCATTTTCCAGGACATCAAGACCAGCACCTGCAATTTTACCGGATTTCAAAGCATTTATAACAGCATTAGTATCGTGCACTTTCCCCCTGCATGCATTTAAGAAACAGGGCTTTCGTTCAAGACCGTTGAAAAAGTTATCATTTGCCATGTGGTAAGTCTCTTCCGTTAATGGTACATGCAAACTTATTACATCTGCATACCGGGCAATCTGCTCAGGGCCCGCTTCATGAACACAGCCTGAAGCGAAACCAAATTTATATTTGTCATAAGCCAGAATTTCAACATCAAATGAAGACAATACTTTAGCAAAGGCACCCCCTGCATTTCCATATCCTATTATGCCAACTGTTTTACCACTCAGTTCTGTACCCCGGTTGGCATCACGTATCCATTTGCCATTTGCTACTTCCTGGCTGCTGCTGCATATTTTATTCATCAGGCAAAGTAATACTCCCAGTGTTTGTTCCCCTACAGCATTACGGTTGCCCTCTGGGCTGCTCTCACAAACTATTCCCCTGGTTTGCGCATAATCAACATCTATAAGCTCCATGCCGCTTCCCAGTCTGCCTATCCATTTTAACAACGGCGCCTTATCAATCATTGTACGATCTATTTTGAGGCGGGTGGTAACTATAAGCCCATCCGCATCGGCTATTTCCTCTGCAAGCTCATCATAAGTAATCTGTGGACGGTAAACAACAGTATAATTTTTTTCCTGCAATTTGTCTAAAAGATACTGGTGTACTTTAGCTGTGACTATCGCTTTGCTCATATATACCGGGAGTAGTTTTGTTTAAATTGTAATACAATTACTGGTTCATTTATTTTTCCTGAGACTTATTTTCGGAATTGCTCAGATCAACAAAGTCAGCAACACTCAGTTGTTCTGCGCGTTTATCAAAAATCGGATTTTTAAGCATTGTGTCATCAAATAAATTTCTGACTGCATTTCTTAGCATCTTACGCCGCTGGTTAAACGCTGTTTTTACCAGTGTAAAGAAAAATGTTTCATTATTTAGATGCAGCGGCACCGGCCTGGGGGTAAGCCTTATTACCGCACTTTTCACTTTGGGGGGTGGGTTAAAACATTGTTCATGCACTTCAAAAAGATATTCCACATCAAAATATGCCTGTATAAGCACACTCAGAATACCGTAAGTTTTATTTCCGTGTTTAGCCGCAACCCGCTGGGCCACTTCTTTCTGAAACATTCCAATTACTGTATCAACATCAGCTTTCCATTCCAGGATTTTAAAGAGAATCTGTGATGAAATATTATAAGGAAAATTACCAATCACAGTAAACCTGCCCGAAAAAGGGGTACTGATATCCAAAATACTGTCGTGAATAATTTTTCCTTTAAGCACCGGCAAGAATGCTTCCAGATAGCTCACCTTTTCTTCATCCAGCTCTACCGCTTTAAAAATAATTCCGGGAATTTCAACGAGGTGCCGGGTAAGTGCCCCACCCCCGGGTCCAATTTCAAGTAATTGTGTAAAAGGGTGCTGCCTCAGGGTAGCAATAATCTTTGCCACTATATTTTCATCCCGCAGGAAATGTTGCCCCAGCGACTTTTTTAATGTATACATCAGGGCGTTAAAAATACGAAAACCAGTAACAAAAGTGTAAATTCGCTGCTCAACAGTTATAATTATGTCGAATCAAAATGACAAACCGTCTATTGGTATTTCATGCGGGGATATAAATGGCATTGGTACAGAACTTATTATTAAAACTTTTTCAGACAGCAGGATATTAGACTTGTGTACACCTGTTATATTTGGTTCGAATAAGTTGATCAATTTTTATCGCAAAACGATTCCTGACATCAACTTTATTTTCCAGAACCTTAAAGATATCAACCGTGTATATCCCAGGCAGGTAAATATTTACAACTGCTGGGAAGAAGAAATCAACATTACACCCGGCTTGATGAATGAAACCGGAGGTAAATATGCAGTAAAATCATTACAGGCTGCAGTTAACGCTCTCAAATCGGGACAAATAAAAGGTTTAATCACCTGTCCGATTCATAAAAAAAATGTTCAATCCCCTGATTTCAATTTCAGTGGTCATACCCCCTTCCTGAAATCTTATTTTGGAGCTAATGATGTTTTAATGCTGATGTGCTCCGATAATATGCGGGTGGGGCTGGTAACAGAACATGTGGCAGTAAAGGAAATAGCACAATATATTACCAAGCCGTCAATACTTAAAAAACTACAGTTACTCAAAGAAAGCCTTCAGAAAGATTTCGGAATAGACAAACCACGTATTGCGGTGCTTGGATTAAACCCGCATGCCGGCGATGAAGGGTTGGTTGGGTCTGAAGAAGAAGAGCAAATCAGGCCTGCCATCAAAGAAGCCAAGCATAGTAATATTTTAGCCTTCGGTCCATATAGTTCAGATGCATTTTTCGCAAGGGGCAGCTATGAAAAATTTGATGCAGTACTGGCGATGTATCACGATCAGGGGCTTATCCCATTCAAATCATTATCAAAAGGTGAAGGAGTAAATTACACTGCCGGGTTGCCCGTGGTGCGTACCTCTCCGGATCATGGAACGGCTTTTGATATAGCAGGTAAAAACAAAGCCGATGAATCATCTTTCCGGCAATCCATATACACCGCAATTGATATTTTGAAACAAAAAAGTGAATATACCCATAACAGGTCTAACCCAATGAAACGTATGTCTGACGCAGTTCTTACAAATGCTGAAGATGAAAAAATAGATGATACTACACAAAATGAAGAAGGGTAAGATGCCACTGCCCCTACCCTTTTACAAAATGTTATAATTATTTTTCCTTTATCCTTTACAGGAAGTTATCACTATCTCTGTAAGCTTTTATCACAGCCATTTCACCTTCTTTACCAGGTTTGGAATTGCCATGTTCCATACCCATAACCCCTTTGTATCCCCGGCTGTGAATATATTTGAATATATTTTTATAATTGACCTCACCGGTTGTAGGTTCATTCCTGCCCGGGTTATCACCTATCTGGAAATAAGCAATTTCATTCCATGCCCATTCAATATGCTTAATAAGGTTGCCCTCATTTTTTTGCATGTGATATATATCGTACAATACTTTGCAGCTTGGACTGTTCACTCCCCTGCAAATCTCATACGTTTGATCTGAGGTACGTAAAAAAAGGTTGGGGGTATCACTCAGTGGTTCCAGTACCATAATAATACCATGCGGTTCCAGAATTTCGGCCCCGCGTTTCAGGGCATCAATTACATTGCCCGTTTGTATACCAATAGGCAGGTTGCGTTCAAAATCTCCTGGCACAACGGTTACCCATTTTGCATTTACCCGTTTGGCAACCTCTACTGATGTGCGGCATCCTTTCAAAAATATATCCAGGTGTTCTTGTTTACCAGCCGCCAATGTATTGGCGCCATTACCACCTTTGGGTACCACAAACACCCCCATCATCATTCCAAGTTTAGCAAGCGTTTCGCCTATTTTTGTTTGTTCTTCTACAGATCTGCCGGTCATCCCATTATCTTCTATGGCACGAAATCCCTGATCGTACATAAATTTTATCTGGTCAATAAAATTATTGCCGGCGTTATTTTTAAACATTCCATCGTGCGGAGCATAATTAAGATTAAAAGTCTTCTCTGCATTATTGTCTTTTAGACTTTCATCAGTATGACTTCCCGCGAATACAGAGGATCCAACCAGGGTGGAAGCTCCCGCCAGTATCCCATTCTGTAAAAAATTTCTTCTTTGCATATAAATGTCTTTTTAACCTTTAAAGTAAAGCAAACTATTTCAAAATCAGTAAAACAATTTTTCTTACCTTTCACCCTCAATAAAAATGGTTTTACGAGTGAAAAAGACAGGTCTTTCAGCGTCATTTTTTTTCTTTTTATATTTTTATTCTGTTGCACAACCCGGTGGTCAGGCTTTTGAAGCATACAATGAAAAAGTTCCAGGAACCAAATTTGAAATTAAAATGGTTCCAATACAAGCGGGTAGTTATTTAATGGGCAGTACGGATAACGATCCTCAGAAGAAACCGGACGAAATACCTGCCCGCCATGTAAAAGTAGCTGCATTTTGGATGAGCACTTACGAAATAACTCATGATATTTTTGATGCTTTCTTCAGGGACGAAGCTACTTCCGTAGGATCTGAAGTAGATGCAGTTACCCGACCAACGCCACAATATATAGACTTAAGCTGGGGGATGGGTAAAACCGGTGGTTATCCCGTAAATAGTATGAGCCAGGATGCAGCACTTATGTTTTGCCGCTGGCTGTATAAAAAAACAGGTGTATTTTACAGGCTTCCGAGTGAAGCAGAATGGGAATATGCATGCCGGGCCGGCACTACAACCATCTACCCCTTTGGCAATAACCCATCTGATATTGATAAATTTGCATGGTATAAAAAAAACAGTAATGATAAATATCATAAAGTAGGTCAAAAATTACCTAATGCATGGGGATTGTATGATATGCTGGGCAATGTGGCCGAATGGACGCTCGATCAGTATGATGAAAAATATTTTGAAAAAATTGCGGATAACAGTGATGCCACAATTATAGAACCGGGTAAGCGCTATCCGAGAACAGTAAGGGGTGGAAGCTATCTGGATGGAGCAGAAAAACTTAGGAGTGCAGACAGAGAACATTCAGAGTCATCCTGGAATAAGAGAGATCCTCAGATTCCAAGAAGCAGGTGGTGGCTCACAGATGCAATGTTTGTAGGGTTCCGCATTATCCGCCCGATGCAACAGCCCACTGCAGAGGAAGCTAATGCCTTCTTTGATAAGTATTTAAAAAAATGATTGCTCATATAATAAATATTAAATAAAGTGTTATGAAAAAGCAGGATTCCAATAACAATTCATCAACAAGGAGAGAGTTCGTAAAAAATTCGGCCCTTCTCGCAGGAGGTATTTTGGCAGCACCCTTACTATCAAAAGCCAATTATTTCTCCGGTGCTGATGATACTATAAAAATTGCATTGATAGGTTGTGGCGGCCGAGGTACAGGAGCTGCTACCCAGGCATTACTTACAAAGCAAAATGTGAAGATAGTGGCCATGGCTGATGCTTTTCGCGACAGGTTGGACCAATCGTACAAAGAGCTTACTTCCGGTGAGATAGACTCCAAACGTATTGATGTTCCTGAGCAAAATAAATTTGTAGGATTTGATGCTTACCTGAAAGCTATTCCACTTGCAGATGTAGTACTGCTGGCCACCCCCCCGGGATTTCGCCCGATTCATTTTGAAGAAGCAGTAAAACAGGGTAAACATATTTTTATGGAAAAGCCTGTAGCAACAGATCCTGCGGGTGTAAAGAGGGTACTGGATGCCGCTGCCATTGCTAAAAAGAAAAAGCTGAATGTAGTTGTAGGGTTGCAGAGACATTATCAAAACTCATATAGGGAGTTACTCAAACGCAAAGATTTGATTGGAGATATCACTTCCGCACAGGCCTGGTGGAACAACGATGGGGTGTGGGTACACCCACGGCAACCGGGACAAACCGAAATGGAATACCAGATGCGTAACTGGTATTATTTTGTCTGGCTTTGCGGTGATCACATTAATGAACAGCACATTCACAATATAGATGTTGTCAACTGGTTCAAAGGGGCATATCCTGTAAAAGCACAGGGTATGGGTGGAAGAGAAGTGAGAACAGGGAAAGATTATGGTGAAATTTTTGATCATCATTATGTGGAGTTTCATTATGCTGACGGATCCATCCTGAACAGCCAGTGCCGGCACCAACCTAAAACAATGAATAAGGTAGATGAACTTCTCATAGGCACTAAAGGAAAAATATTTGCCGGAGCCGCCAACATTGTTGATCATAAAGGAAGAGTACTATACCAGTTTGATAGAAAAACTGAAAATAACCCTTATCAAACAGAGCATGATGAACTCTTTGAAGCTATTGCCAAGGGGCAGTATAAATTTGACAATGCTGAATACGGTGCTAAAAGCACTATGACTGCAATATTGGGACGAATGGCCACTTACAGCGGTCAGGTGATTGATTGGGACAAAGCGCTTAACTCAGGGCTGGATTTGCAACCTAAACAATATGACTTTACAGCAATACCTCCGGTGGTGCCAAACAGTGATGGTTTCTACCCGGTTGCTATACCAGGTGTCACCCATTACGTATAATATTTTGTTCAGTTTTTTATAGTTTTAATTAAAGCGCTTCAATGAAGCGCTTTAATTTTATTACCATATATCAATGAAAAAAACACAATATTTTTTTTTAGTTGTAAAACCAACTCCTATTTTTGTCTAACAAATCCGCACTACGATATAACTTTACAATATTTATCAGTGCCACTCCTAAATAAAGCCACCTTAAATCCCAAGGCATTAAACCTGAGCATCTGACATAACCATTCTTTCAACCGTAGACACATTTCCAAATCCTGTTGTAAATCAACAAAGTCTTTTTATGTGGTATTGTTAATATCATAGCAACAGACTACCGGTTTATTAGTGCCACAGCACATATTCACACACCTCTAAAATTCAAAAAATGAAGAAGTTGATAGTATTAATTTACATAGCAGCCGCTACCATTCTTTTTGGATATGCAAAAGCCGAAGTAGTAATAACGTCGCCGGTAATATCTTTTGCCACTCAGCATGTGAACAAAATTTTTGAACAGCTTAACGTAAAAATCGTTGATAATAAAGCTGAAGTAACCTGGAAGACAGCTAATGAGCAAAACAATAAACAATTTGAGATACAGCGGAGTACCAGTGATGAAACATTTAAGACCATAGCCATATTCTTTACCCTTGAAGATAGCTTCAAAACAAAAGAATATAGATTCAAAGACGAACTGAAAGGTGTTGAAAGAGGCAAATTAAGTTACAGGATAAAACAAGTGGGCATGAACGATAATTGTACATATAGTAAGGTGATAGTTGTAACGCTTTAGTCCTGATTTTTACCAGTAAAAGATCTTATAAAAGTTTATATAGAGGTTGTGAATTCCTAATCGGAAAAAGGCCCCTTGTCTAAGGGGCCTTTCTATACAATTAAAATTATTCCATCCCCTTAAATAGTAATAACTTTAAGACACCATCCATTCCGAGTACTATTTAATTTCCTTTGTCAAAAACCGGTAATTAATTCGAACACACTCATTGTCCGTACCCGAACAATCAACAAAAACACGAGACAATGAAAAGTATTATCGGTACCATCAGTGCTATTGCCTTCATTTCCCTATGGGCAATTGCAACACCCTGTACTGCTATTGCAGCAGGAGGAAAAGAAAAGAAAACAAATAATGTATTAACAGAAGACTCTGTTGCTGCAGTAGAGATTGTTTCATTTACAGGCCAATCCATTGCCAACCGCATAGATCTTTCCTGTAAGGTAAAAAGCAATTGCTGCTACAATATCATAGTAGAACGCAGTAGAAATGGAAAGCGTTTTACTCCTATTGGGGTCTTTTCTGATAATAAGGCTCTGGCAGAATATGCATTGTCGGATGAATCCCCGTTGCACAACACAAATATTTACCGGCTGAAAGTAATTGACAACAGGGGTAAAATCAATTATTCCAAGTTAATGGTAGTACAATTATATGATACAGAAACGCTGTCCATGGTAAGCGTAACCCCTAATACACTTTTAAACAACCTGCATATCAATGTGCAGTTGAAAAACAAAGCCATGATAGTAATGCGGATTAAAGATAATGATGGCAATGAAATTTTTAAGCAAAAACAAACAGGAACCGAAGGATTTAATAGTTTCGAAATGGAGGGAACGGGAAAAATGAGACCGGGCAATTATTCTCTGGAAGTGCTTGTTAACAGTAAGGATATACTTAGTGTGCCTTTAATCAAAAGTTGATTAATTGCTAACTGCAACATAACCCCGTTTTCTCGAATATCCGCAAAAGCGCAGATTATCATCTGCGCTTATTTATTTTTTCCAAGATATTCCTGCAGATTTTTTACATACTCTTCAAAAGCTTTTATTCCTCTGGTGGTTATTTTGCAAATAGTAAGCGGGTAGTTGTTCTTAAACTTTTTGGTGACATCAATATAACCCGCCTCTTTCAATTTTTGTATCTGCACACTCAGATTACCCGCTGTAGCATTGGTCTTTTCCTTTAAAAAAACAAACTCTGCTTCTTTTACACCCATAAGAAGAGACACCACTGCAAGCCTTAGTTGTGAATGTAATATAGGGTCAAGATCTTTAAACATCCTTCTCTATCTTTTGTTTCAGGAAACGGTTCCTCATCATTAATCCGGGAATCAACCAACAACATATTACTGCAATAGCAGTAAGCAACATATCATAGGTAAATGAAGTGAACAAAGAAACTGCAAAACAAACATAACAAATCATTGCACCGACTATAAGTGGCCTATACTTTGTTATCAATCCGGTTGCCAGAGTAGGGAAAGCATATAAGATCATCATTATTGACGAAAAGCTCGGTGGAAACACTTGGAAGGGTTTGATTTCACCAGTCGCAATATTTTTGGAAAATAATTCTATACCATCATTGGATAATAAACGCTGACTGGTATAATAGGTAACATTGACATAGATGAGCATGGCAGCAATGGATACAACATACACTATCCAAATGATATCAATATAGGTTTCCTGGTAGGTTTTCACCACTTTTTCTTTGCTTTCTTTAATTCCAATCCATACCTGCGGAATAATAGCAACCAGCGTTAAAATCCACACATCAAAACCAATTGAAAAATGCCAGTAGGATTGTATGAAACTTAATATTGCACAAAAGCCAGCAATGGTTCCCCATAAAATAAGACTTGCACCGCTTTCATGAAAATGACTTTTCGTTTTACCAATCATGTCGGTGATCAGCTTCAGGCTTTCCTCTTCAGTTAATTCTTTTGTAGGCATAAAAGTATTTTATATCCGGATTAAATTTTTATACAATTATTATTTACTTATAGGTTGCAAGCATCGCTTCCACCTGCTTTTTACCCCAATGAGGATACAAGGGTTTCACCTGCTCTGCATTCAATAATTCCAAAGTTTTTTCAAGCATGGGCCTGGCCTTATCTTTTCCGCCACCAAATTGTTCAGGCGTATTATATACAGCGCTTGCCTGTAAAAAATGCAATCTCGGGTTATCAGGATCAAGCTTTAATCCTTTTTGCATGGCCGCAGTTGCCTCAGCGCCATTGGTGCCCCACCTGTTTTGAGGATCAACCAGCATTTGTTGTGTGGCAGCCATATTTACTACAGCACATATTTCTGCATTATAATCTATGGCTTCTGCTTTTGCGCATAATGCCTTTATCTTCTCAGCGTTGGCATCTTTGTCAATACCGTTATCAGTCCATCCCATAGTAGAAAGACTAAGCGCTGCATAATAGTAAGGCAACCATTGAGTTTTTTCAGCATCACCAATCCGCTGAAATGCATTTGACAAATCAATGAAACCCGCAGTCGTTTTTACCGTATCAAATTTGGCCAGGTTAGCTTCCATAGCTTTTACATATTTATCGCTTTGAGCCATTGTGGATATTGAAAATATTGCAATAACAAACATTAATATTGACTTCTTCATGATTTATATTTTTCCCTCTTCCCTGCAAGAGCCTTGATTAAATTTCCCATACTACAGGGATGTATGGTATATTATTAAAAATGTTTTAAAGGTTATTATTGATGGCGTCTTCTGTTCTGTCTACACCCAAACTAAAAAATGCACCAATAAAAACGAAAGTTTTTGAGGGCGGCAAAACAGGTGTTTTTCTTACTCCATCATAGGAATAATTATAACCATATACCTGGTTGATTCCAAATATATTGTTCACAGAAAGTACCAATACGGTAAATACTTTGCTGTCTTTTTTCATGAGATTAGGCAGGTAGTTAAGACTAAAGCTTACATTATGATAATCCATTGTCTTACCCTTATCGGTAAACTTATAATTCATTCCATCATAGGCTATATGATAATAAGGGCGCCCACTGGAATAAGTATATGACATATTGAATCCCGTTTTCCATTTCATAACAAATTTTTTGGCTACTAAAGATGCGGTATGTTTTGCAGCAAAATTTGGTTGTATGGCATAGGGGAAATTAGTAAAATCTCTTTTTGTATCCAGGTAAGAATACGAAATCCAGTAATCCACATTTTTGATGCTCTTCTTGTCGCGCCAGAAAAATTCTATCCCTTTGGCATCTCCATATCCTTTGTTATTTATAGCAACCTGCTGGTTGGGATTGATCTGATCGGTTTTTACCAGGTCATAATATTTTTTGTAAAACAGTTCTGCCCTGAATGTTGTTTTACCTGTCACTTTTTGATACTGTGCAATATAATGGGTTGCCTTAGAAAATGTTAATGAATAGGGCGAAGGCAAGTATCTCTTTTCTGGGTTCTGATAGAAGATACCATATGCTACAGAAGCCTGGCTCTGTTTACCTGTTTTATAAGCTAATGATATGCGGGGTGCAATATTAGTTTTATTAAGTAAAGATGAGTTTTCCAATCTGCCACCCAATTTAGCAGCCAGATCATTGGTGATATAAATATCTGTTTCGGCAAACACCGATTTCAAATGTTCAATGATACTGTTATTAAACTTTTGACCATTGGGCAAAGTGAAATAGGATTTCTCGTTACTATAGTTATACTCAGCACCAAAACGCACTACTGTCAATCCCATTAATCTTTTATCAATAACAAATTTTCCATTAAAATAATTGCCGGGTGACTCAAGATGAAAATTCTTGTATTGCAGCTCTGGTATGGCTACTTCTTTATTCTGCATATCCAGCATACTGCCGGTGATATTGTCCTTATTGTTTGAATACGATATACCCGTATTGAGTTTCCACCCATTTCCCAAACTTTCCCTATACGATAAATTGTGATACATATTGAAATTCCTGATATCAAATGCGTCTTTATATCCGGCCGAATCAATACTTGCTGTGCGTATACCCAGCCTGTTGCTGCTGAAATATCCATAGTATTTAATAATCCCCGTTTCAGATGTTTTAATCCTGAAATTAGCATCGCCTTCGTGATATTCCGGAACACTGGAATAGTCCTGCCTCTGTTTAATTGCTTTGAAAGCAAGCCAAAGATTGGCATAACTATAGTTTACACCCCAGGATGATTTTTTATTTTTTGCAAGATGCTGATGCCCGGCATTCAGACTTAAAACAGATATACCAAAATCGCTGGAGCTTCGTTCGGGCAGATCAATAGATTCTAATATCAAAGCAGATGACAATGCCTGCCCGTACAGCGCGGAATATCCACCAGTACTAAAAACCGTTCCTTTGAATAGGAAAGGAGAAAACCTGCCACGCTGGGCAATACCGGGTACACTGCTGTAAAAAAAGTTGTTTACTAATGTGCCATCAATAAATGTTTTTGTTTCTGCCGCAGTCCCACCCCTCACAAAAAGCCCTTCGCTTTCACCTACCTGCTGAGCACCGGGTAATGTTTTCAGTGCTGCGGTAACATCAGCATTTGCGCCTGCAGTAGTGGCAACATCAATAGAATTTAATACAGTGACCCTTTTCTTATCCCCCGCTTCAAAACTACCTGCAGTTATTACAACGGCTTTCAACTCGCTTACTTCCTCTTTAAGAATAATTTTTAGTTGTATATCTGCACCGGATAGCTGCACACTTTGTTCACTGGGTTTATAGCCAACAGCAGTTGTTACCAGCGCAAAACTTCCCTTTTCCGCCGAAGTAAAAGAAAAGTTGCCCGAAGAATCAGATGTTGCCCCATCATAAGTGTCTTTTAATGTAATACTTGCCGAAGGAACCGGTTTCCCTTTTTTATCCTTTATTTCACCTGATATTTTTGTTTGCGCGGGTAGTATATGAACCATCAAAAGCAAAGCAAACAAACTATAAAAAAATTTCACGATAAATAATTTTATTTCAAATATAAAGTAGTTTATTTTATAAACCATATATTTTTAAGAAATATTTTTATACCCGTGTTCTGCTTAAGAAAATTTTGTGTGGTACCGGCTATAGTATTTCATGGCGTCGTCGGTTGCGTCGCACCCTTCATCGTTCCATTTTTATGGCATCAGTTATAACTTGCGGCAGCTTCATAAAGGGTTGACTTCGGCCAGAGCCTGCTGCTGTGCTGGTATTTTTTAATATCCAACCCGGAGCTACTGATGATTGATAAACTGATGATGAAGATAACAACAAAAGCTGATAGCTTTCCGTCGGCTGGATAGGGCTGATAGCGAAATGAAGCTGAGAATATATTCTTCAGCCAGCATAGCAGCAAACTCTCTGTTATGTGTTCGCCCTTCGCCATAGCAACATGAATTGAATGCCTGTGTCTACCGTGGCAGAGTGTGTCACGGAAGCGTATACACAAGGCAGGTTCTTTTGCAAGGTTGACTATTGTGTGTCGGCTTTGTATGCTTGCAAATGTGCCTGACCTGGTGCTTTGGGTCAGATTGAGGAGATTTGTTTACAGACAGACAACCACCATATCCATTTATAATACCTGTTATTGACCTTTGAGATACTACAAAGAATGTTTACTGCGTAACAAAAAAAATGAAATGTGATTCCTCTGTTCTAACTTTTCCAACGTAAACCAAAATAATAAAAAGAACCCAAGGCAGTACTATGCCCCGGTTGCAGTCACATTTTTATCAATCTTTGCAATCAATCCCTGCAATACTTTACCCGGACCTACTTCTGTAAATTGGGTTGCTCCATCTGCAATCATACGCTGCACGCTTTGTGTCCATCTTACTGCCCCGGTCAACTGATCAATGATATTTTTTTTAATAGTGGCGGGATCTATTACAGGAGATGCTGAAAAATTCTGATATACGGGACAAGTAGGTGCATTGAAAATTGTAGCCTCAACAGCAGCAGCCAGTTCTTTTTTAGCAGGTTCCATCAATGGTGAATGAAAAGCGCCGCCAACAGGTAATGCCAATGCTCTTTTTGCACCTGCTTCTTTCATCCGCTGTATGGCTATTTCAATACCCTTAGTACTGCCGCTGATTACCAATTGCCCCGGACAATTATAGTTTGCCGGTACTACAATTTCACCGGTTTCCTGTTGTATTGCTGCACAGACTTCTTCAACTTTTCGATCATCCAGGGCCAGCACAGCAGCCATTGAAGAAGGATTTATTTCACAGGCCTTTTGCATTGCATTAGCCCTTACTATTACTAATTTTAATCCATCTTCAAAAGATAAAGTGCCATTAGCCACCAGCGCCGAAAATTCTCCTAAGGAATGTCCCGCAACCATATCCGGTCTGGTATTGGTGAGTGTTTTATATAAAATAACAGAATGTAAAAAAATTGCAGGCTGCGTTACTTTAGTCTGTTTCAAGTCTTCATCCGACCCCGTGAACATAATATCCGAAATGCGAAAGCCGGCAATAGTGTTAGCCTGCTCAAACATTTCTCTAGCAAGAGTATTTTCTTCAAATAGTGTTTTCCCCATTCCCGGGAATTGAGAACCCTGACCAGGAAATACAAATGCATGCTTCATATTTTACGCTTTATATAGTGATAAATAAAAAAATTATTTTAAGACAATATCAAAGTAATGACTCAATAAGACGCTGAAAAGTACGACTATCTATGGAAAACACCGAACCATGTCTTACCCCTTGCGGGAGAATAATTTTATCTGAAATATCTTCCCAATGATTTAAATCGGAAGATGTTACTGCACCATATTTATGGTCATTATATTTATCAAAATATACAATCCATCTTTCCCCTATCTTAATGGCAGTTGGCCCTTCTGCCCAATAATTCCCGGTGATAGGCGCAGATGGAGCGCTAAACCCGGATGAAAGTTGTCTGCTTACAGCAATCCTTATATTCTTTTGTGCTACCGGTCTTTTCGTCTCATCCTTCAAAAACATGAGGTATTCATCCCCATCAGGTTGTATAGTTGCATCAATCACATTAAACCCTTTTTCATACAATAATGCCGCTTTACTGAAATGTTTAAAATCTTTCGTTGTCACATAATAAATCCGGTGATTGTATATGCTGTCACCGGTTGTATCAGTTGCCGGAAAACGTCCGGGAATAGTTGTAGCCCAATATATCATATACTGCCCTCCTTTACTGTCGTATATAATCTCCGGGGCCCAGCAATTTAATGCTCCCGGTTCGTGCTGCATAACAGGCAGGTAAATCTGTTTACTCCAATGCACCAGGTCAGTGGATGAAGCATATCCAATTCCCCTGTCTTTCCAACTCGTTGTCCAAACCATGTGAAAAAGTCCGTCAGCCCCGTTGATAATACAAGGATCCCGCATAAGTTTATCTTTACCAATTGCAGGTTTTAAAAGAGAACTGTCACGATGCAATGCCGAAAACCGGTATCCGTCCCTGCTATAAGCAAGATGAAGCCCATCTTCTCCATTACCTTTGAAATAGGCAAACAAATAAATGGTGCTGTTCTGTGCAGATAAGGCTAAGGATATAAAAGCAAATAATGCAAGTGCAAGTGATTTCTTCATAAAGTTCATACAGAGCATTTATCCGTTCAAAGATATTATGTAATCTCTATTTTAAATTATCAATCATAGATATAACTCTTTTAACTTATTTAATCGGCTTCTATCTTTTTCTTATATTTGAACATCACTATGAATCAGCGACCAAGAATTAAGATAAAACCCCAACCTTTTGACACAATAATTGAGCTTCTTGCCTGGGTAACTTTTTTGCTGTTATGGCTACTCACTATTTTATATTATAACAGTCTGCCCGACAAGATTCCCACGCATTTTAATGCTTCAGGTTATGCCGATGGTTATGGCAGTAAATCAACATTCTTCATATTACCTGTCATAGGTACACTCATATTTGCGTTGCTTACTATACTTAATAAATATCCTCATATATTCAATTACTCTGTAAATATCACTGAAGAAAATGCATATCGTCAATACAGCAATGGGACAAGACTGGTGAGATACATTAAATTTTCGGTAGAATGTACTTTTCTACTGATTGTTTGGAGTATTGTACAATCTGCCCGTGGAAAATCAGACGGACTTGGTGTATGGCAGTTGCCTATAATTCTATCTATGAATCTTCTTCCAACAATATATTTTGCTGTAAAATCCTACAGGTTGAAATAGCTCAGTAGTTCAACTTTTCAAATCGTTGCCTTTCTCAATTTACCTGATATTAATGCACAAATAAATATTTGAAATAAAAAATAATTTAAGTCATACTAAAAAGTCATTCATTTTTAAGCAAGTCATAAATAGCGTTACGACCTCCTGGTAAAAATCCAGCTTCTAAATTTCTTATCTTCATTTGGCTGTAAAAAACCTCCGGATGAAAAGAAGAAATTTTATTAAGTCATTAAATATAGGCAGCGCTGCATTAATGCTGACACCTGCTGTTAACACACCACATATCATAGCATCATTTCAAAAACAATCCACAACAAGGGAATTCCATGCTGACTTAATTATAGCTGGCGGGGGAATGGGTGGCTGTGCTGCTGCTCTGTCGGCTCTTCGTCATGGTCTGCGGGTAGTGATGACCGAAGAAACCGACTGGATCGGCGGGCAACTTACGCAGCAGGGACTGAGTTGTCCTGATGAACATCAATGGATAGAATCCTTCGGCGCTACACAGTTGTATCGTGACCTGCGCAATGCGATAAGGGAATACTATAGACAGCATTATCCGCTTACCGAATCTGTTAAAACAAACCAATATTTAAATCCGGGATCAGGTGCAGTATCCAGATTATGCCATGAACCGCGTGTTGCTTTAGCCATACTAAGTAACATGTTTGCCCCTTATCTCAGTGCAGGAAAGTTAACCCTGCTATTAGAGCATAAGATAATAAGTGCCTACACATACGGCGATCAGGTAAAGGGGCTGAAAGCACGTGCTGTACAAACGGGAAATGAAATCACACTTTTTGCTCCATATTTTATTGATGCCACAGAGCTTGGTGATCTGCTGCCGCTAACGAAGACAGAATATATAACCGGCGCGGAATCGAAAAATGATACCCGTGAACTGCATGCAGCGGATATAGCAGCGCCTTATAATAACCAGGCTTATACTTACTGTTTTGCTGCAGACTATCAGCCGGGAGAAAATCATGTAATAGATAAACCCAGGGACTATGATTACTGGCGAGACCTGATACCCGGTTTGCAACCGGCATGGCCGGGGAAATTATTATCGCTATCCTATTCTAATCCGCCCACGCTACAGCCTAGAGAATTAGGTTTCGATCCTACAGGTAAACCCACCGGTAATATGCTCAACCTGTGGAACTACCGGCGTATCATAAATAAGAATAATTTTAAACCCGGATTTTATACCGGTGATATCAGCATAATCAACTGGCCACAAAATGATTATTTCATTAATAACATCATTGATGTTGACGAAGAAAATTTTAATACCTATATCGAACAGGGTAAACAATTGAGCCTGTCGCTTTTTTATTGGTTGCAAACCACAGCCCCACGTCCTGACGGTGGACTTGGATGGCCTGGATTGCGTTTGCGCGGCGACGTTATGGGAACTAAAGACGGGTTGGCAAAGTATCCCTATATCCGGGAGTCGCGCCGTATAAAAGCCGTCTTTACTATTTTGGAAGAACATGTAGGTAAAGAAAACCGGCTGTTGGTGGCTGGTAAAAAAGAAAGTGTTAAAGCTGCCCGCTTTACAGATAGTATCGGCATTGGTTATTATCATATAGATCTGCATCCCAGCACGGGGGGCAACAATTATATTGACTTTGGCTCGTTGCCCTTTCAAATTCCTTTAGGTGCACTATTGCCACAGCGTATTCAAAACCTGATTCCTGCCAATAAAAATATTGGCACTACACATATCACCAACGGATGCTACCGGCTGCACCCGGTAGAATGGAGTATTGGCGAGGCTGCGGGTTTACTCATAACCTATTCGCTTGAGAAAAAAATAAGTCCGCAAATTATTCGGGAGAAGAAAATTGTGCTGGAGGATTTTCAGCAGTTCATCCGGTTGCAGGGTATAGCCACAGATTGGCCGGAAGAAATATACCGGAAGTGATAAGTAGTCATCCACTTTCTTCCAAAAATGATACCCCTTTATAACTCCGTAGCCATCGCGGGATCACTTGTACTATGCACACCGGTTTCCAGTCTGCCTGCAAAGCGATGAACATATCCGGTTTTTGAAGCCAGGGTAAAATCGTACCAAAAGCCACTTGATTCCAGACTGACCTGCATTTTTAGTGACTTTCCGGCCGGAACCGCCAATGGCTGATTATTCATATATCCATAAACGTTAGAGCTTATAATTAATTCTAAAGTTGTGGAAGTGTCGTTATCAATATGAATACTCAACTTTCCTTTAGGATGATATTCAAGTCTGACATTGGGTTCATTAATATTGACATTACCCGAAAATTTATGAAAATAACCATTGGGCCCATATACCTCCAGGTTGTAACCACCATCTGTAGTTACCGTCCATTCATCAGTTAGAGATTTACCTGCTTCCACGGTATAACGGCGGGGTATGGCATCGAGGTGGTGCATATCATATACATGATATACCGCACCCTTTTTCCCATCATTTTTGAAAAGCAATTGTACCTGTTGCTGATTTTTCTGGTAATGCATGGTGCAAAACAAACGATAGGGCAATGCTCTTGAAAAACGCACTCCTTTCTCCTGGAACAATGGGGTAGGTATTTCAGGCGCTACCGCTTTAGGCAAATTCTTTGACGCTGCTTCTCTTTGCGCATACTGAGAAGTGTCGGGCATATTTGGAAACACGGGGTCATTGGGTGTTTCAAAATCAAATGCTGCCGTTAAATCGCTACTGACTGCTCGATGCCAGGGTGAAATTGCAGGTATCGTTATTCCAAATCTTTTTTCAATAAACTGACCCACTGAAGTATGGTCTGCTACTTCAGAAAGCACCCATCCTCCTTTGCTCCAGGGAGAAATAATATACATGGGAACACGCGGACCCATTCCCCAGGGGCGTATATTGCCAGTAATAGTATCTCTATGATCCTGATAGACACTTTTATCACCGGGTTTTCCCGAAGGATCTTGAAATATTTCTATTCCCTTATCATTATGAAAATACATCCCTGCAAGGTCAATCGTTGATTTGCCCGCAAGTGTATTATCAATATTATATGAAGGTATGGCAGGGGCAGGTACATGATCGAAAAATCCGTCATTCTCATCAAAAGTCAGGAAGAAAACTGTCTTACTCCATACTTCAGGATTAGAAGTCAGAGCAGTTAATATTTTATGTGTATAATCGGAAGCATGGTAAGGACTCGATGGAGCACTTGGATGTTCTGAATCTTCCTGGGATGGGAGTATCCAGCTCACCTGGGGGAGTGTTTCATTTTTTACATCATTAGTAAGGTCTTCGAGTGACCAGTGCCGCATACCATTTTCATAAATTGATGAACCGGGTTGCGCATTTCTAAAACTGTCAAAAGCCAGACAACCGTGCATGGCGCCTGTCCAGTTATTATTGGGGTCCTGATAAATACGCCAGCTAATACCTGCGTCCTGCAATACATCAGGTATGGTAGGCCACTTAAATCCATTTAACCGGTAGGTATACCCCGGATCAGGCATTTTACCTTCAATCCAGCAACGAACATTTATTGGTTCAGCATCTACATCTGTACAATTAATTCCTGCAGCTCTTTTTTCGGGACTGAAATTAGACCCCGAAAAAAACATGATTCGATTAGGGTCTGTACCGGTGGCAACAGAGCAATGATAAGCATCACATATTGTGAACGATTCGGCCATCGCATACTGAAATGGAATCTCCTCCCTGGTATAATATGCCATTGAATAGGGTGTCTTGAATAAGGGCCAAAAACCATATTTGCCCTGGTTCCATGCCGCCTGAGTGTCGTGGAAATCGTGTGGGGTGCCTTTTACCAGTGCAGCATTAGTTTTACGCCCGTCTGCACGGTAAGGCGGGATAATTCTTTTTCCATCCGATTGATGAAATACCCTCAGACCGCTTTCAAGCGGAATTGGGAAACGGTCACCAAATCCTCTGACACCTTTCATGGCACCGAAATAATGATCAAATGAACGGTTTTCCTGCATAAGAATTACAATGTGCTGCACATCTTTGATTGATCGGGTATGGTTATTTGCCTGCACTGCGAGGGCTTTTTGCAACAATGAAACCCATAGCGCTGAAGCCCCGGCTGACTTCTGAATAAATTCTCTGCGGTTTATACCTGACATGATGCTGAATATTTTTGGATCTTTACCGAATAATAAATTGCAGTTATTAAATTAATTCATTATTGTGAAAATGTATTATTGAATTGATATAAACTAGTAAGGTTTTGAGAACCTATAGGCTTCTTGTAATATGACTTTATACTGTTTTTTATTTTTATACGTTATTCATAATACATAAAACCGTAAATTGTATATTGAAAAACATCATTTATAAAATGAAACAATTATCCCTGCTAATACTGTTAATCGTTCTGACAACAACCTCTTATTCTCAAACTTCTTCCAAAACAGAAAACATAAAAAAATTGCTGGAGCTCACCGGTGCAAAAAAACTGGGGGTACAGGTTGCTCAAACCCTGGTAAATAGTTTTAAAGAAAGCGGCACCACAGCGCCGGATGATTTTTGGAATGAATTTTTGAAGGAAATGGATTCTGACACCTTAATAAAAATGACGGTTCCTATTTATGAAAAATATTACTCCGATAAAGAAATCATGCAGTTAATTGATTTCTACAAGTCGGAAATTGGAAAAAAAGTTGTGCAAGTCACTCCAATGATTATGCAGGAATCTATGCAGCTCGGGAAAATATGGGGAAAGGATATTGCAGAAAAACTTCAATCCCGATTAAGAGAAAAAGGCTATTTGAAACAAATGTAAAGAAGTGAGATATGAGAAGATCAATTCAAGTGTCTATTCTTCTTATACCCCACACCCTCACAACGGTCAGTTTTGCTTTTGTAATTCCTTTATATCAACAGACCGATTAATCTCCAGTTTGGTAACCGTAGCTTTAATCTCTCCAATCATAGGGTTGTTTACCACAGATGTAAAGGGGAAAATATATCCCTCAGGTGTTTTTTTATAATCAGAAAATGTAGTAGTTACTTCAACCTCCTGACCCATGACGTTTGTTTTTATAATATTCCGGGTAATAAAATTAGTCGCCTCATCAATGTAGAAGAAACTTTCGGTAGAATCTTTTTCCAGCTTGACTTTATACGCCGGTTTGCCGTCAACATTTTCTTTACCATCATAAGATGCAGAATAACCTTTTTCTTTATAGGATGCCAGTTCACCACCAGGCACCAATACTGAAGTATAATCTTTTATTGCTTCCTTTGGAAGTGGTTGTGGCATGGTTGCTCCCATTAATGGATTGACAGACCAGCCCGAATCGTTACTGATGAATGTAATTATTTTTTGACCCTGCACATCAATCTCCTGCCTCATAGCTGTTCCAAAAACTATCCACATTTTAGAAGGCATATCCATACCCATAATTGCCATATTTGCTTCCTGGTAAATGTTTTTCAGCGAAGCTAATTTTGTTTTACCGCCCAGTGCATCAAAATATTTTTGTTGCAGTTCTTCAACAGTTTGTGCATGGCTATTTATAAAAGCAAAAACTGAAGAAGCTATCAGAACAAGAGTTTTTAGTGTTCTCATCATATTGTTTTTTGTAATTGTCAAAAATAACGTATTCCGGGAATCTCCACCTTCCATTTATATTTTTCTTTGTTAATTGTTCATCTTTGCAAAATATTACTGTATGTTATGGAAATAAAAGGAAAACTCGTTGATATATTACATCATAAAATTTACCCTGCAATTGTAAGTTATGATAAGGGTATAATCACCAACGTTTCCGAGTTCAAACCGGCAACCACCACAGAGAAATATCTGCCTTTTATCCTTCCCGGGTTTATTGATGCCCATGTACATATAGAAAGCTCAATGCTCATACCCTCACAATTTGCAAAACTGGCGGTAACGCATGGCACAATAGCCACAGTAAGTGATCCCCATGAAATTGCCAATGTATGTGGGATGGATGGCATTAACTTTATGATTGCTGATGGCAAAAGGGTACCTTTCTATTTTTACTTTGGTGCCCCAAGTTGCGTACCTGCTACTATTTTTGAAACGGCAGGAGCCCGGCTTGATGCGAATGATATTGCCCATCTCCTGGAGAAAGATGAGATTAGGTATCTCAGTGAGATGATGAACTTTCCGGGCGTGATTGCACAAGATCCTGAGGTCATTGCTAAAATTTCTGTTGCCCTAAAATTTAACAAGCCTATAGACGGGCATGCTCCTGGATTGCGGGGAGAGCAGGCAAAAAAGTATATAGCCGCAGGAATTTCAACAGATCATGAATGTTTCACCAGGGAGGAAGCTTTGGAAAAACTCTCTTATGGAATGCATATTATCATAAGGGAAGGAAGTGCGGCAAAAAATTTTGAGGCATTAATAGACCTGCTGAATGACTACCCTGAAAAGATTATGTTTTGCAGTGACGACAAACATCCAGACAGTCTTGTAGCCGGACACATCAATCAGTTGTGTGAAAGAGCGGTAAAAAAGAAAATAAACCTGTATCATGTATTACGTGCCGCTTGCATCAACCCGGTGATACACTATAAGCTGGATTCAGGATTATTACGGAAAGGCGATAGTGCTGATTTTATATTGATAGAAACCCTAGAAAATTTCAAGGTGTTGCAGACCTATATCAAAGGAGAGCTTGTAGCTGATAGGGGCAAATCCCTGATAAATCACTCCGATGACAACACTTCTGGCATAGTCAATAAATTTTCATGCAGGTTTAAAAAGCCGGGAGATTTTTCTGAAGAAAATACTATTGGTTCAAACAAAAACAGATTTATAATTGAAGCAGTTGACGGGCAACTGATTACTAATAAAATTCTATCCGAACCCAACCATAATGGCATATCAGTTACTAATGATATATTAAAAATAGCAGTAGTAAACCGTTATACCGATGCGCCTGTTGCAATTGGTTATATCAAAAATTTTGGGTTAAAAAATGGAGCTCTGGCTTCTTCGGTTGCGCATGACAGTCATAACATTGTTGCTGTAGGTGTTAGTGATGAAGACATATGCGGAGCTGTAAATAGTATAATAGAAAATAAGGGCGGAATAAGTTTATATTCGACAGTCAATAAGATGATACTGCCGCTGCCTGTGGCCGGAATAATGAGTGATAAAGATGGCTATTTAATAGCCAAGAAGTATGCTGAAATTGATGCTGCTGCAAAAGTACTGGGTTGCACATTAACTTCTCCCTATATGACGTTGTCCTTTATGGCATTATTGGTAATACCGCATCTGAAGATAAGTGATAAAGGATTATTTGACGGAGACACTTTTTCTCTTTTGACATAAGATATACAGTATCTTTCTAAGGCGCCTGAATCAGTTGCGTGAATCGCAGTAAAATAAATTCAGCAGGACGTAAAACGGCAAGTCCTATTTCAACAATCAATCTTCCCTCCTGAAGATCCAGGTTTGTCATGGTTGCTCCCATTCCGCACTTTACAAAAAATGCATTATCAGGTTTATCACCCTGCAAAGCACCATTACGCCAGTATTGGATCAGAAAATTTTCAGCAGATTGCCGCAACCTCACCCAGGTATTAATATCGTTTGGCTCAAATACAATTTGTTGTAGTCCTTTTTTAACTGAGGCTTCAATCATCATTATAAACCTTCGTACAGAAATATACCGCCATTCGTTGTCATTACCTGCAAGTGTTCTAGCACCCCATACTATTGCATTTCCTTTACCCGAAAAACTTCGTATAGCATTCAAAGATTTGCCTCCTTCATTATCTATACTAAGTAGTTCCTGATCGCTGTCTTTAATCATCACTTCCGGTTTAATCACTCCGGATATATTAATATTAGCCGGAGCTTTCCAGATACCTCTTGTTTTATCCGTTTGTATATAAATACCTGCAATTGCCGGGGTTGATGGCAATACAATATTATTGCCTGTTATTCCTGAAGACACAATAATTGAAGGAAAGTAAGCGGCTGCATTGCGCAGCAGAGCCGTATCATTTGGTAAGGCTGACCTTAAAATCCGGATATCACTTTCCGGGTCTTTGCCATTGCGATAAACATCCAGCAATACAAAACGGTTGCCAACTGCCGCACATTGCTGCATAGCAGAAACGTGCAACGCATAATAATCTATGGCTGAGGTAAGCAACATAGCATTGGGGAATACAAGCAAACCAATATCACTTATATTTTCTGCCCTGCTCAAAGCCAGTTCCATTGCCTTCCTGCAGGCGGAGGAAGTCAGTTGATCACTGTATATGCCGGCTGCAATTATATAACAGTTATCGCCACCGTTATTAAAGTAGATAGCAATACTCTCATACATTATTACAGAAGTGGATGCCTCGTTTGATATTCCATAAAACTGTTCGAACTCCTTTAAAGAGCTGATCAGTTTTGAATTTTGTATGAGGTCGTTTTCGGCATTTTCAAAAGCCCGTGATGTATATCCAATAAAAGCAGGGATACCTGAAGGTGTCGCATCTATATTAGGGAGATTAAAATGCAATTCTTCTGTATACACTCCGGGAATTATATATTTTGCCATTTCCTACAAAAATTCAGGAAGGAACTTATGAAAATAAGGGATGGTTTCAATGCCTTTATAATAATTAAATAAATCAAATTTTTCATTGGGAGAATGCAGATTATCGCTATCGAGGCCAAAGCCCATAAACACTATTTTAACGCCAAGTGCTTTTTCAAATAAAGCACATATAGGAATACTTCCTCCGCCACGAACTGGTATCGGCGCTTTCCCAAATGTAGTCTCTATTGCTTTAGCCGCAGCTTTATATCCGGGGGAGTCAATAGGAGTGTTATATGGCTCCCCGCCATGATGTTCTTCCGCTTTTACTGTAACTCCCGCAGGTGCAATATCTTTAAAATACTTAAGCAATTTTGCAGTAATAATTTTAGAAGACTGATTAGGAACAAGTCTTGCTGAAATTTTAGCATGAGCTTTAGCAGGTAACACTGTTTTTGCACCTTCACCGGTATATCCGCCCCATATACCGTTCAGCTCCAGCGTTGGACGTATGCCTGTACGTTCATTGGTTGTATACCCTTTTTCTCCCCACAAAGCTTTCACTCCCAGGTCTTCCTCATACGCTTTTTCATTATAAGGCGCTTTTGCCATGAGTTTTCTTTCTTCTGCTGATATTTCAAGCACATCATCATAAAAACCGGGAATGGTAATATGATTATTTTCATCGTGGCACGATGCAATCATTCGGGCAAGTATAGTGATAGGGTTGGCAACTGCACCTCCGTATACACCGCTATGCAAATCACGGTTGGGGCCGGTTACCTCCACTTCAATATAAGACAGTCCCCTTACACCAATATCCACAGAAGGATTATCCATACTAATCATAGCCGTATCGCTGATAAGGATGACATCGGCTTTAAGTAAATCGGTATGGCTTTCTACAAATTTTGCGAGATTGGGTGAACCTATTTCTTCCTCGCCCTCAATGATAAATTTGATATTTGTGGAAAGAGTATTTGTTTTAACCAGTGTTTCCAGGGCTTTTACATGCATATAAAACTGCCCCTTATCATCGCATGACCCGCGGGCAAAAATTTTTCCATCTCTGATAACAGGTTCAAAAGGACCGCTTTTCCAAAGCTCCAGGGGATCTGCAGGTTGTACATCATAATGACCATAAACCAGTACTGTTGGTGCTGAAGGATCAAATATTTTTTCCCCATATACTACAGGGTGACCATCAGTGGCATACACTTCAGCTTTATCTGCTCCGGCTTCAATTAATCTTTGCTGCACTGCTCCTGCACATTTAATCATATCATCTTTGTGCTCGCTGCGTGCACTTACAGAAGGGATTCGCAGCAATTCAAGCAATTCATTTAAAAAACGTTCCCTGTGACTGTTTTGATAATCATTCCATACCTGCATAAATGAAAAATTTTTGAATAATAAACCGGCAACAAAAATAACTAGTTTTTTCACTATAGTGATTTCTAAAATATGGCTAAATCAAAATATCTTTTGCCGTAAAACGTTTCACATATCTTTTACGTTTGGGGGACAATATGTATTTGGTAACTCTGTATATTTGCCTCTGATTGCATGTCATTTATCAGCCTTTGTTCGTCCAACTGTATTTTTACAGAAGGTTCGGACAAAGGCTGAGCCAATTATAGACTTGTTATATTCTAGTTTTGGCAGTAGTATCCAATTTAGTTGTAGCAGTCTTAAGTTTATTGAAAAGCGGGAGAATACGTTTAAACAAACGGTAATAAAATTCCTTATTGAATAACTGAGAGTCGTGCATGGCTTTATAGGTGAGGAAAAAACCTATTGGCAACAATACCATGGTAGATAACCACATACCAATAAACGCTGATGTTATATTTTCCCGTACAAATTTTTCCCCAAACATATTAAGCAGGTGAAAAATAAGAAAGAATATCACTGCAATTACAAGAGGCATGCCTAGTCCACCTTTTCTAATGATGGATCCAAGAGGGGCGCCTATAAGAAATAATACTACGCAAGCAAAAGAAAGTGAAAATTTTCTGTGCCACTCAATTAAATGATACCTTAATTCTTTACCACGCACTTTTGCTTCCGCAGTAATGACGTCAAGAGTATTTTTTTCACTGCTTACTTTATCTACAGCCCGGCTCACTACCTGTTGTACAGCGCTGTCCGGCAACAGTTGCTCATAACCCACCCCCTGTGGCATTTGCAATGCTTTCACTACCGCTTTTCTATCATGCTCATGTGTCGGTAATTCAGGTTTTAAAAGCGAAATTTTTTGATGATACAGAATATCGGTTTCGGTTATAGGAGCAATTTCTGAAGCAGGTTTTTCGGGTGGCCTGATTTTATTCCGGATAAAATTGTAATTAATGCCAACCTCGCGATCAATCCGTTTAAATATCTTTTCCTGTGATGCTATCTTTAGGGAGTCAATCGTATTATCCAGTTGTCTTATATTCAGCATCCTGAAGTTATCTTTAAACATACTGTCCGGGGATCGCATCATTTTAAATGAGCTGAGATCAAATACCTTCTTATATTCTTTAAACCCAAGACGTAAATAATCTGTATTTATGCTGTATGAAGGTCCTCTTTCCTCATTACGCCAGCCGTCTTCGAGATAAAATTCAAGAAACTTTTTGTCGGGACTTATTTGCATCTTGCCATGTGCCGCAACAATAATATTGTCCTGCAGATTATAGTTTCTTTCAAATATCAGCACATTGTGTATAGTAGTATTGTCCTTCTCTTTTTTTCCGATTTTAATAGCATATCCATCAAATTCCCTGAAAAAAACGCCTTCTTTCAGATTAAATGCCGGCTTGGCGACAGTAATATCATATAATAATGTTTGAAACTTCAACTGGGCAACAGGAATGATATAATTGGAAAAGAGAAAAGCAACTGATGCAATTAAAAAGGAAATAATAAATAATGGTCGCATGAAACGAAGCAGGGGGATACCTGCAGATTTAATAGCCACAGTTTCGAAACTCTCTCCCAGTTTACCCATCGTCATTATGGATGACAATAAGACAGCAAGGGGTAATGCCAATGGGACTGCCGTTGCGGCAACATATCCCGTAAGCTTCACAATGGTGAATGTATCAAGCCCCTTCCCTACCAGATCATCTATATATTTCCAGAAAAACTGGAGTACTAATACAAAAAGTGTGATAAAAAAGGTAACAATGAATGGACCAATAAAGGATTTAACAATAAGCTTGTCTAATTTTTTCATTGCCTTCGTTGTACCTCTGTTTAGTACTGGTAACTTTTACATATGAATCCGGCAAAATTACAGCATTCGGAAGATGAACTATTCCCGGTACATGTTGAGGATTTTATTTTAACATATACATATATGAAAGCACATCAGCGGGAAAGAGCACTTGAAATTTTTGATAATCTTAATATATCAGAAGTATAATCAGTTCCCAATCCTATGCAGTAAATCTTTTACCTGCGAATCCCAAAGCCGGCTTTGATCGGCTATATCTCTTTTCTCTGCAAAATCTTTAATAATGAGTATAGTTTGATTAGTGACCTCCGACTTTTCTATACCAAACTCAAAATATTCTTCTTTTGGAGCATGTTCCCAATGAAAGCGGATGAATTTATCTTCCTCACCCTCAAGTACTTCAGCTTTATCTGTAGAATCCTTCCAGCTAAAACTAAAGATCATATCTCTTTCATCTACCCTGTCTGCAAACCATTCCTGAAGACCCGCCGGAGTTGATAAAAACTCGTATAATATTGTCGGCGAGCAACGAACAGGATATTCTAATGTATATAGTTGTTTCTTACTCATTTGCCCAAAAACTATTAAATCTTAATTATGATAGCGTGCAATAATATAAAAATAATGGAACCTTCAAAGGTTTTTCCGAAATATTTTTTCAATCTGTGGGGGGTAACAAAAAGATGGTTGCTTCGTTTTGATAGAAACTATTGAAGCACAAGCAATAATATTTTTTTATAATAACTGCTATTTGCTTAAATTGCCTTAGGAGCAATATCTTATGGTAGCCAGCGTTTTATAATATAATCGTTTTCTTTAATAGCATTTCATTAAACCCATAAATATTCTTCCTTATGAGTATGCGTCAGCTTAAAATCACGAAATCTATTACGAATCGTGAATCTCAAAGTCTTGAGAAATATCTGCAGGAAATTGGTCGTGTAGAATTAATAGGTTCAGAGGAAGAAGTAAAACTGGCAGAACTGATCAAACAAGGGGATCAGAAAGCGCTGGACCGACTTACCCGGGCAAATCTCCGCTTTGTGGTATCCGTTGCAAAGCAATATCAAAACCAGGGTCTTTCTCTTCCGGATTTGATCAACGAAGGCAATTTCGGTCTCATTAAAGCAGCACAGCGATTTGATGAAACAAGAGGGTTTAAGTTTATATCTTATGCGGTATGGTGGATTAGGCAAAGTATCCTGCAGGCATTGGCAGAGCAATCAAGAATAGTAAGGCTGCCATTAAACAAGGTAGGACTAACCAACCGTATCAATAAAGCTTTTCAGCAATTGGAACAGGAATATGAGCGGGAACCTTCGCCTGAGGAACTTGCAGAAATACTTGAAATAGATTCTGAAGAAATTGCTGCTACTCTCGGAGTTGCTGCAAGACATGTAAGTATGGATACCCCGCTTTCAGAAGGAGAAGATGGTACACTGGTAGATGTTATGGAGAACCCTAATGCTGACAGTGTAGACGAGAGAATAACACATCATGAATCACTGAAAAAAGAAATTGAACGATCCTTACATACACTAACTGACCGCCAGCAGGACGTCATAAGATTTTTTTTCGGAATTGGTTTTGATAATCCCATGAGTCTTGAAGATATAGGAGAAAGATTTAACCTTACCCGCGAAAGGGTAAGACAAATAAAAGATAAAGCCATTACCAAACTCAGAACCACTTCAAGGTGCAAACATTTGAAAACTTACCTGGGAACATAGATTCTATCTAATTGATTTAAATATTATTTTGTGAAAATTTAGAAGTGAACAAGTTACCTTTGTTCACTTTTTTATTGCGAGTTGTATTCGCTACAAATATTTTCAAAAGATTAAAGCAGCAGGTATGTTTGAATCACTTTCAGAACGGTTAGATGTCGCCTTCAAACAGATAAAAGGCGAAGGAAGAATCAATGAATTGAATATTGCTAATACAGTAAAGGATATACGCCGTGCCCTGGTAGATGCCGATGTGAACTATAAAATTGCCAAAGATTTTACGGATACCGTAAAATCCAAAGCATTAGGCGAAAAAGTACTGACCGCTGTAAGTCCCGGACAATTAATGGTAAAGATTGTAAAAGACGAATTGGCTGCTTTGATGGGAGGTGTGGAAAGTGAATTTAATATCAATGGTAATCCGGCAGTAATACTTATTGCCGGGCTACAGGGAAGTGGTAAAACTACATTCAGCGGTAAACTTGCCAATTATCTTAAGACAAAAAAAGGAAAATCTCCACTACTGGTAGCTGCGGATGTGTACCGTCCGGCAGCCATTGAACAATTGAAAGTATTAGGCGGTCAGATCAATGTTGATGTATACAGTGAAACAGAAAATAAAAACCCGGTAGAAATAGCGCAAAACGCAATTAAAGAAGCCCGTAGCAAGAACAAGAATGTAGTTATCGTGGATACGGCAGGGCGCCTTGCCATAGATGAAGTGATGATGACAGAGGTTGCCAATATTAAAACTGCCGTAAAACCCCAGGAAATACTCTTTGTGGTAGACTCCATGACCGGTCAGGACGCCGTAAATACCGCCAAAGCTTTCAATGAGCGGCTGGACTTTAGCGGCGTAGTATTGACAAAACTGGATGGCGACACCAGGGGCGGGGCGGCATTGTCCATAAAATATACCGTTCAAAAGCCTATTAAGTTCATTAGCAGTGGCGAAAAGCTGGATACCCTTGATGTATTTTATCCAGACAGAATGGCACAGCGTATTCTGGGTATGGGCGACATCACTACCCTTGTTGAGAAAGCACAAGCTCAGTATGATGAAGAGCAGGCAGCACGCCTGCAGAAGAAAATGCGAAAAAATCAGTTTGATTTTCAGGATTTTCTGGACCAATTGCAGCAAATAAAAAAAATGGGCAATCTGAAAGACCTGATGGGAATGATACCCGGTATGGGCAAAGCCATTAAGGATGTGGATGTGAGTGATGACTCTTTTAAGGGCATTGAAGCCATGATCAGCTCCATGACGCCTTATGAACGCTCCAACCCTGACGTGATCAACCAGAGCCGCCGGGCAAGAATAGCCAAAGGATCGGGGAAAGACCTTACGGAAGTTTCGCAGTTTATGAAGCAATTTGAGCAGATGAAACAAATGATGAAAATGATGAATAAGATGCCTATGGGCAGAATGGGTTTTGGAAAAAGATGATTTTTTGTACTTTTACTTTTTGAGATTTTGGTTGCAAAGCATATCTTCGCAACCCTTTAGGAAAGAAAAACAATTATGTATCACCCATTTAAAATGTTTATTTTTTATGGCTGTTAAAATCAGACTGCAACGTCACGGGAGCAAAAAAAGACCATTCTACTTTATAGTAGTAGCCGACGCCCGTGCGCCAAGGGATGGAAAATTCATCCAGAAGATCGGTACCTATAATCCATTAGGCCAGCCAAGCGCCGTACAATTAGACAGGCAAAAAGCTCTGGACTGGTTGCAAAAAGGAGCCCAGCCTACAGACACTGTACGCCGGATTTTATCCTTCAAAGGTGTACTGTACCTCAAGCATCTTTTACGGGGTGTAAGCCTTGGATTATTTGATGAAGCCACTGCAATGTCCAAATTCCAGAAATGGCATGAAGAACATGAAGGCAACATTAGGAAACAGCAAGAAGATGCGGCCAAATCCAGAAGGCCGAGACGTCCTCTTGCTCCAAAAAGAACGGAACAAAAAGAAGAAGGTAACTAAATTATAAAAGTTTTCTTCACTGGATTTGCCTTGCGGAGACCGCAAGGCATTTTTTTATTTACTATTGTTGAATACCCCCTATTTCGCAGAAAACATCAGAAATTGGAAACAAAATATTTTAAAATAGGCAAAATAGTAGCAGCATTCGGACTGACCGGGGAGCTGATCCTGCAGCACAGCCTTGGTAAAAAAAATACATTTAAAGGCGTACATGCAATTTTTATTGAGCATCCTAAAAATACATTTCTTCCCTACTTTATTGAATATGGCCGCATAAAAAATGAACAGGAAACTTATCTTAAAGTTGAAACCATTAACTCCCGCGAAGATGCAAGAAAACTGATACAGAAAGAAATTTGGATGACAACGGAAGATTTTGAGAAACATGCCGGAAAGTCATCACCCATATCTTTCCTGGGATACCATGTAATTCATAACCATGAAGACCTCGGCGAAATCAATGAAGTGATTGAACAACCCCATCAACTGCTCTGTAGCATCAGCCTGCAGGGAAAAGAAGTATTAATACCCCTGCACGAAGAAACCTTAAAGCAGGTTGATAATAAGGCAAAAAAAATATTTGTTACGCTCCCCGACGGGTTATTAGATATTTGAGTAGGCCCTCTCAAAACAAGGATGGCTCATTGCTTCATTCAATCATCATTACCTGATTTTATGCAGGAAAATCATTTGCTGCTGCGGGTGGGATGCTTACGCAATAAGTCCTTACAAATCTGTTTTACAATTCCCGGCCCGCGGTAAATAAAACCGGTCCATACCTGAACAAGTTGTACGCCGGCACTTATTTTCTCAAGCGCATCCTCCCCGTTAAAAATTCCGCCGCTGGCTATAACAGGTAAATTGCCGCCCGTTTTTTGAACAATGTATTGCACGATATCCGTAGAACGCTTCTGCAAAGGCTTTCCGCTCAATCCGCCCGCTCCGATCTCGCTAACGATTTCCTTTGGCGTTACCAACCCGTCGCGGCTGATCGTAGTATTGGTGGCCACTAATCCATCAAGTTTTATTTCAAGCGCAAGATCAATCACATCATCAATCTGTTCCTGGGTGAGGTCAGGCGCTATTTTTAGCAACAAAGGCTTAGGCGCTTGTTTTACGCTGTTAATTTCCTGCAGGCTTACCAGTATCTTCCTCAGGGCATCTTTTTCCTGCAGTTCCCGCAACCCCGGTGTATTAGGTGAGCTTACATTCACCACAAAGTAATCCACATAATCAAACAAAGCCGTAAAGCAGATTACATAGTCCTTCCAGGCGTCTTCATTGTCCGTCATCTTGTTTTTACCAATATTACCGCCAACAATCAGGTCAGATTTATTGTTAGCCTGGAATACTCTCCAGGCCTTCAGTCTTTCTGCAATCATGTCTACTCCGTCGTTATTAAATCCCATCCTGTTGACCAAAGCTTTGTCTTTGGGGAGTCTGAACAGGCGGGGCTTATCATTACCTTGCTGGGGCCTCGGAGTTACGGTACCTATTTCCACAAAACCAAAACCCAACGCTTCCAGTTCGCGCAGGTACCTGGCATTTTTATCAAAGCCTGCTCCCAATCCTACCGGGTTGCTAAGTGAAAGTAAACCGTGTTGCAGTTGTATTTTTACCCCAAGCCGTTCATCTCCGGGACGAAAATATTTTTTGATGGCATTGCGAAAAAGCCATATTCTGCAAAGCCCCTTCAGCATATTCATAGAGAAATAATGCACCTGCTCCGGTGGAAAAAGAAAGAGTATATTTCGCAATAAACTATACATAAACGGCGCGAAGGTAGTATATGTACGTGGGCAAACTTTAAGAAATAGCAGAAAATGTTTGGCAGAATAAACCCAAAACAGCAGCGGCTGGTTGCATTCCCGTGGGCGCTAAGACCTCAATTTAGTGTATTTTTATAGAGATGTATAAATAGTGGTGCAACATATTCAAGACAAAACCGAGAAGCTATTAAACTATAAAAACTACACATGAAAAAAATCACAACTACCTGCACAGCATTGCTCATCTGCATTGCTTTGTATGCACAACAGGTAACTCTTACACCCGATCAGATTAAGGGCTACACCCCTGAATGGAAAGGAGAAAGATTCCCTGACGGACGTCCAAAAGTACCGGATCAGTTGTTGGAAAGATTAAAAAATATCAGCCTTGAAGAAGCCTGGGGCGTGCTTCGCGGCAAAGGTTACCACAACCAGTTTGAAGGCAACTGGATGGTAATGCGTGAAAACGAAACAATGACCGGCAGGGTGGTAACAGCTCAATATATGCCCCTTCGCCCCGACTGCGACAGTATTGTGCATGCTATTGGGAAAAAAGAAAAACGAATCGGCAGTCCAAACTCATGGCCGATTGATGTGCTGAAAGAAGGCGATGTGTACGTAGCCGATAGTTATGGGAAAATAGTTGACGGCACATTAATTGGCGACAATCTCGGCAATGCAATCTATGCCAAATCAAAGAGAGGTGTTATATTTTATGGCTCGGTAAGGGATATGGAAGGACTGGAAGAGATTAAAGGATTCAACACCTGGATAAAAGGATATGACCCGTCTTATATACAACAGATGATGCTTGCAGGTATTAATGTACCCATCAGGATTGGCAGGGCTACCGTGCTTCCGGGAGATGCTGTTTTAGCTAAAAAGAATGGGGTAATATTTATTCCTGCCGCCTTACTTGAGGAAGTAGTACTCAGCGCCGAGTTTATATCATTGCAAGACATGTTCGGGCATCAACGGTTGAGAGAAGGGAAATATACACCCGGGCAAATAGATATGAAATGGACAGAGGCTATTAAAAAAGATTTTGTAAAATGGTTAGACGAAAATCCAGGTAAACTACCTATGCCCAGGCAAGACCTCGATAATTTTATGAAAAGCCGCAACTGGTAAAGACTCATATTACTATATCACTAAAAACCAATTCATCATGACACCCTCACAAAAATATTTGAAGAAACTCGGTCTTAAAGACGATAATCAGCATATAAATGAGCAACCGGAACAGGGAGAAGTGGAGCAAGGACGCCGTTCATTCCTGAAAAAATCTGCATTAGGCGGTATCACTCTTGGCGGTGCATTATTGGTTTCTCCTATAGAAGATATTATTGCACAAACTACTCAAAAAGTAAACCGGTATTCTGCTCCTTCCGACCTGAAGATAACAGATATGCGTTATTGCGTAACATCGGTTATGGGGCGCACCGCCATCATTCGTATTGATACCAACCAGGGGATTTACGGATTGGGCGAAGTAAGAGACGCGGCAGACGAAAGATATGCTTTGTTTTTAAAGAGCAGGATACTGGGCGAAAATCCCTGTAATGTAGAACTGATTTTTAAAAAAATAAGGCAGTTTGGCGGGCAGGCCCGCCAGGCCGGCGGGGTATGTGCAGTTGAAATGGCCCTGTGGGATATTTGTGGTAAAGCCTATAATGTACCTGCCTGGCAATTGCTGGGCGGTCGTTATCGTGATAAAATAAGAATTTATGCAGATACCCCAGAAGCATCCTCACCGGAGGAGCAAAAGAAACTCATTCAAAAAAGGTTGAATGACGAGGGATATACCTGGTTGAAAATGGATATTTCGATAGGCGAACTGAAAGGCAAACCCGATACATTAGTAAATGGAAAATTTTGGGAGAATAAACAGGGTGACCTGGCACAATGGGGCGATCAGAATAACATAATGTCTTATGGCAATACATTGCATCCTTTTACCCAAATACAAATAACCGACAAAGGCCTGGATGAAATGGCTGCCATTGTTGAAAACGTAAGAAGTATGGTAGGTTATGAAGTGCCGCTTTCCTCCGACCACTACGGACATTTTGATTTCAACAACGGTATACGATTGGGAAGGGCATTGGAAAAGTATCGTTTGGCATGGCTGGAGGACGTAGTATCGTGGGAGTACACCGACCAGATAAAAAAATTGTCCGACGCTTTAGAAACACCCATCGCTACCGGGGAAGATATATACCTGCTGAAACATTTCAAACCGTTGATTGATCAGCGGGCTGTTGATATCATTCATCCTGACCTGGCTTCTTCGGGCGGGCTACTCGAAACAAAAAGAATTGGAGACTATGCAGAAGAGAACGGGATAGCTATGGCTATGCACCAGGCCGGAACGCCCATTTCATTTATGGCAACCGTACACTGCGCCGCCGCCACACAAAACTTTTTAGCAATGGAGCACCACTCTATTGATGTGCCCTGGTGGGAAAGCCTTGTAAAAACAACCGATGGCAGAAAACTTATCACCAAAGGTTATGCAAACCTGCCTTTAACGGCGCCGGGACTGGGGATTGAGTTAAATGATGAAGCAGTAAAACAACATCTTCACCCATCTGACAAAAGCTATTTTGCACCCACACCCCAATGGAGTGATAAACATTCGCACGACAGGATATTCAGTTAAAAACTTTACTGTGCTTTAATCACTTTTTTCCTTTTATCGCCAGCATGGTTAATACTGCTGAAAGAAAAAGTGAACCGGCCATGAAAATATAGGAAGCACCGAAACCGCCTGTAGCACCGTTTAAATAACCAACCAGATAAGCACCCGCAAAAGATCCTAATGCGCCAAAGCTATTAATCAAAGCTATGGCACCACCGGTTACATTTTTGGGTAATATCTCAGTAATAAGCGCAAAGAAAGGTCCATAAGGGGCATACATTGCTCCCCCGGCTATAACCAGTAATACAAAAGACAACCAGAAATTATCTGTACCTGCAAGATAGGATCCATAGAATGCAACAGCCCCTATTAACAGAAACGGCCACACGAAGATTTTCCGAATCAGCATTTTATCTGAATAATAAGATACCCCCAACATAGTTATTACTGCCAATACATAAGGTACAGCCGACAGCCATCCTGTTGTTACTATATTACTCCCGGGTGCGGCATTGATAATGGAAGGCAGCCACATTACAAAACCATACACTCCAATACTCCATAGTGCATACTGAAGACTAAGCAGGATCACAACTTTCAGGCGGAATGCCTCACCGTAATTCCTCACCGGTTTTATATTTTTCTGTTCTGATTTTAACTGATCTTCCAATGCCTCTTTTTCATCTGCTGTCAGCCAATTTGCTTCACGCGGTTTGTCCTGTATCAATCGCCACCAGAAGAATGCCCATATAATAGCGGGGGCACCTTCTATAATAAACATCCAGCGCCATCCTACTGACTTTACCAGGTATCCAGATAATATTGACATCCATAATATAGTTACAGGATTGCCAAGTATCAAAAAAGTATTAGCCCTTGAACGCTCAGATTTAGTAAACCATCGGCTTAGGAATATAATCATAGCCGGCATTACAGCGCTCTCTACTACTCCAAGCATAAACCGTATAACAATCAAAAGACTTACATTACTAATCATACCGGTTGCCATGGCAAGCCCGCCCCACAAAATCAGCGACCAGAAGATTAATTTTTTGGCACTTTTATTTGCAGCATATAATGCCCCGGGAATCTGGAAGAAAAAATATCCGAGAAAAAATAATGAACTAAGCAGTGAAGACATTGCAGGTGTAATCTTAAGATCATCACCCATACCACCGGCTGCAGCAAATCCAAAATTTGCCCGGTCAAGATAAGCAAGACTATAGGTAATAAAAGCAATGGGTATTAACCGGATCCAACGCTGTTTTGCAATCGTATTTGTTGTCATAAATTTAATTCAGTTGTGTAGGATTGTCGTTCCTGGAAAGGGTGGTTTTTACTTTTTAGTTTCACGTTTATCGTCTCACCTATCCATACCTGAAAGCTGATACCTGCCTGCCTCCCCCTACCATGTCCTCTTACTCATAATTTCATCAAGACCTGCTTTAGTCATCTTGCCTAACTCGGGATGTTGATCGAGCCATTTCAGAAAATGGGTTTTTATTTCTTCAGTCCACTGACTGTCTATCTGTCCCGTTGAGTAACGTCCCGATTTTACCATTTCAAAACCGAACTTATCTTTCAGTGTTACAAATTCTGCAGTACTCACCACCAGTTCTGCAAGATGAGCCGGAATAAAAAGTACACCTTCTTTATTACCTATCACAAGGTCGCCGGGCATTACAATTGCCTGGCCAATACGTATAGGTGTATTGAGTCCCATTAATACCATCTCCTGTAAAAAAGAAGGATGAAAGTCGCGTACAAAAGCATTGAAGCCGTTAATTTCTTTCAACCCTGCCAGATCGCGTGCTGCTCCGTTGAAAACAACCCCACAACCCGTTTTGCTGTATATAGCATTTCCAAGTGTACTGCCTATAAGAGTACCGCCGTCTATCTTACCAAAACCATCTGCTACATATACATCTCCTTTAGTAAGCATATCAATGGGCCAGGAGTTGGTATTACCCTTTCTTCCCTGTTGATTTCCTCTAACCTTAATATTTTTTTCCACATCAGGCCTTGAAGGCATAAACATTGCGGTAAGAGTACGGCCTATTACAGGTATAGTATCATTTACCAGTTTCCAGCCACCTTCAAACTGGTTGGTATAGCCTGCATTTTTTAGCGCCGTCCATGCATCATCAATATTTATTGCTGCGGCACGTTTCAGCAAATCATCCGGTATCTTCGGTCGCCCGTCTGCAAAACGATCCCCTTTCCATGAAGAAGTAAGAAAAATCAATTCATCTTTGGGAATAGTTTGTGCTTGTATCGTTATAATAGTAGAAAAACAAAATGCTAATAAGCAAATAAAAAAAGAATGGAATTTCATTTGAGTATCGTTATTTTTTTTTAATTGGGTGAGGGGTTTTGAGTTTCAGGTTTCGGGTTTCAGGTTTCAAGTTTCAGGTTTCAGGTTTCAGGTTTCAGGTTTCAGGTTTCAAGTTTCAGGTTTCAGGTTTCAGGTTTCAGGTTTCGAATTACTCTCTCACTTTCTTACCTCTCAGGGTACTCTCACTTTAACAACCACTTTCTTTACCACTTTATTACCATCCACCCTGATGGCAGGGCGATGCATCTCCAGTGGAGAAAAGATAAAGAAAGTTCCGGGGTCAGCATCATCATATTGTCCATATTCATTAGTGAAATGTGTTATATCGTTTGCAGAAGTATAAGGTACAATCATAACAGCCTGGGGATCGTCTACTGAAGCTACGCCCATTTTAACCTTACCCCTGATGATATATTGCAGGTCGTTGAAATTGCGATGTGCTTCCCATTTTATATCTGCAATGTCTTTTGCAGGTCCTTCGGAAATATGGGCAATCACATTACCAGAGTCTATCACATAGTCTCCAGGCTTCATCTTTGAGAGATCTTTATTATTCAGAAAATCAAATGCTTCATCCCACCATTTTGGATTCTTACGGTATTGTCTGAAAAATTCCTGCTGGTTAATGCTACTGCTGGGAGTAAGTTTTAGGTTATTGGTTGAGGGTTTATTATTATACCAATTTACAAAAGCCTCGCCAACACCTCTTCCGGGTCTTTGAGGAAATGGCACAACAATAGGATTAGCTATACCATTCAGATCGTATACAATTTTACCATCCCGAATGGTAAGTTCACATTCCAGCTTTTTATTGGTTTCTACTTTATATCCTGTGTAGTCGAACAGTCCAAACTTCCCATTTTGCAAATTTAATACAGCAACATCAGCTCCTGCACCCACAGAAAGATTACCCAACTCCTGACGTTGTATTTCCTTAGCCGGATTCCAGGTGCTGGCCGCAATCACAGCCCGAAGGTCCATACCCATTGCCAGGAATTTTGACATTGTAGTAAGCATATCTTTCATTGCTACGTTCATACTTCCTACGTGAAGATCGGTACTGATAGAGCTGGGAAAGAAATTTTCCTTTATGGCAGGGATGGCTTGTGAATATGCGAAACTTATACCACCATAGCCTACATCAAAAATGATTCCCTTCTTTCTTGCTTCCCATACGAAGGGCTTTAGTTGTTTAGCATCAAGGTCATAAATATATTCGCGACCACGACCCAGTTGCGCATAGCAATGGGTGAAAATATCACCCGGACGTAAATGATCCATAAACAGGTCTTTAATAGACAAAGGGGGATTGCTGCCACCAAAATCAACCATTACCGGAAGATTACCGGCAAGCCTTCCGGCTGTAACCGCTTTATCTGTCGGCGTCCAGTCGTGTCCTTCGTAATGTGCCAGTTTAAAGCCAATAATATATTCACTATTTTGCCGGGCAATAAGTGCAGACATTTTAGGATCCATATCATTTTCATTCTGTTCATAACCGCCACGCATACCCTCACCTACTATATTTAAAAATGCAAGCACACGGGTTTTTGCATTATCAATTGTCTGTGATTTAAAAGCCGGAAATGTTCGCCATCCGGAACTTCCGGCATCTACAATAGTAGTTACTCCATTACGAAATGTAAAACCATCAGGTTGAACAGCAAGGTTGCCATTAGAGTACTGATGATTGGGTTCTACTCCCCAAAAAACATGAGTATGAATATCAATCAAACCCGGAGTAACATACAAGCCCTGTGCATTTATTACCTGTACGGCTTTTGTTGCATCAATATTCTTGTCCACCTTTGCTATCTTCCCATTTTCAATGGCCACATCCATTATTTCGTCAATTCCATTCTTTGGATCAATAACATGACCACCCTTGATTACGATACTATAGTTTTGCGAAAATGCTGGTACGACAGCAACAAAAAATGCTGCAATAAAAATTAAAAATGATCTTTTCATTCGTATATTTTTGAAGTTCAAAATGTAGTCAATGGTGAATATCAAACGTGAAACGTCAATCGTCAATCGTGAAATGTCAAACTCCCACACTTCTCACCTTCTCACATCTTCCCTCGCAACATTTCTATACGCACCTCCCCTTCGTTGTCAACAGAGATGTATTCATTAGATGTTGCTGTCTTTCCCTGAATCCAAAACTGTTTTTCATTCACAAACATCTTAATATCTGTGTCCTTGCTCTTAACCAAAGGCAATCCGGGAGCTAAAGCATCCAGTTGATTTGTTGTTGTGGCGAATTTACCGTTATCTCTCCTGTACTGCTGCTGCAGATAATAATATTTCCATAAAGTAAGTTTAAGATTTTCCTTTTCTTCTGAAAGAAAACTCTTTGTGGATAAAGAGTCTGCAAACATTACATACCCATACCGTTCGGGGTAATGCAGGTTTACTATACCTTGCGGCGACCAAACGGTATATTGTTCTGGAATCAGTTTACCGGAAGAAATATCTTTTTTTCGTGAATAGGTTCCGTTATTAACATCAAGTTGCCATTGCACACGGGAAAAATTCATCCGCCATATAGTACCGGGTTTAATTGTATTTCGCCAAATACCAAGTGATGAAAAAGGGATTGCCAGCTCTATATTCCACCCCGTATCTCTGTCGGCAGGATTATTTAGAGTGCCGGAAATATGAATAGCTTTCTTTAAACCGCGGATATCCCAGCTACTCAAACCACGTCCTCCACTACGATATGGCCGGGGCATAAATAAATCCCAAACTGTTTCATTAGCATTGATCTGAAATTCAAAATAATTAAAAGTACTGCCATCGGGGTTAATAAATATCTCTAAAGCATTGTCCTGAAAGACCGGCATATCATGTTGAATTATTGTTGCCCAGATATCCTGCTCCTTGAACTCGGCATATACATACAAAAATTCGCTGTCCCAAAGCATCTTACATCTTGCACTTTTGTTATCATCTGCAGTGGTGCCGGTAGCTATATCTGTAAAATATTCCATCCATGGCGCCTTGTCCCAATCTTTGTCATCGTCCTTCCCGTCAACTTGTATTATCTCAGTAGTACTTAAAATAGTGTATTGCTTTGGCATCTTTAATAACTGTAAATAATCAGGGTGCGACGTTTGTGCTATTCCATTTGTATGCTGAAATCCAATCATAGCTATAACCACAACGAAAACGATATTATGCTTTGTCTTCAAAATATTCATGTCTATATACCCTATTACTGTAAAAACTATTTTTTGTACAATTCTTTTCTAGCTTTACTCACATCCCTCACCGAAACACTGTCTTTCGAATTATTAAACTCCATTTTTATATAGGTTAAAATTTCTGCCAGTTGTTTGTCAGACAATACATTTGCGAAAGCCGGCATCCTGCTGATAAATTTTCTACCCCTCACCATTATTTCTACTTCCATTCCATTCAACACAATTTGAAGCGGCTGCTGAATATTGCCGGCCATCCATTCCGAACTTTTTAGTGGAGGGAAGCGGCTATTCCCTTCACCATTTCTTTCATGACATTTTCCACAGTACGTATTATAGGTCCTTGCTGCTTCGGAATAATCTTTACGATCCAGGTTATCCTTTTTTTCATCAGGCATTTTTATATTAGGCGCTCCCACTTTTCGTTTATCCATTGCCGAGAGAGATTGTTCGTTGAACTTATTGGGATCACCTTTAAACATGATTCGCCATATTTTACCTTTTTCAGTATCCGCTACATACAGCGAGCCATCCGGGCCTTCAGACAAACCCATCGGGCGGTATTTTGCATCACTGGTATTATGCACGGTATCCACTCCTGCAAAGCCATCTGCAAATACTTCCCAGGGTCCGGAAGGGCTGCCATCTTTGAAAGGGACAAATGCAATAAAATAGCCCGACTGCGGATAAGGCGCACTACTGGTTGATCCGTGAAAAGCTATAAATGCACCGTTTTTGTATCGGGCAGGAAACTGATCCCCGGTATAAAATATAAGATCATTTGGAGCGAAATGACCCGGAAACCCTATTACAGGTTTAATTAAAGAGGTATCCTTTGCTTCTGTTTTACCATCCCCCCCATATTCAGGGTTCTGCATTTTTTTTCCTTTGATATGATCCCAGTAAGCATAAGGCCATCCGGCATTATCTCCTTTCTTAATTCTAAAAAATTCTTCAGATGGCAATGTGGCACCTTCCAGTTCTGTATAATACATTGGCCAGTTCCAGTGCAGGTAATCCCGCCCATGCATGATGGTGTATAAATTATCATCAGTATTATTCCAGGCTATAGCGACAATACTTCTGAATCCCGTAGCAAATAATTCTCCATCCTTTTGAAATTGATTAGGCTTATTGGCATCGAACTTCCATATACCGCCACGGTTTTCCAGAAAAGGACAGGGATCTTTACCAGGTGAAAAGGGTGCGCCTTCAGAAACCTGACAACAATCCGATGGTGCCCCAAAAGGAATATACATATTTCCATTTTTATCAAAGGCTATTGGTTTTGTGTCATGAGAACGAGGTGGTTGAGTATCTGTCAACATTAATTCCATCGGACTGTGAGGAATTAAGTCGCCCGGTGTGAGTTTTTGACGATATATATGTGTTACTGAGCTATACCAGAGATAACCATTGTGCACACGCATTTCCGTACCATACTGACCTTTGTCGTCAAAATCTGCCCATAGTTTTATCCTATCAGCTTTCCCGTCGCCATCCACATCTCTCAACGCTGCATTTCCACCTTTCTCGGTAGGATATCTGAGCCTTACATATATATCTCCATTTGAATTTACGGCAATATGTCTTGCAGCTCCGGGTACACTATCTGTCACCACTATAGCTTCAAATCCTTCTGGTAAAAACAAACCGCCATTACCCGGATCGCCGGGAGGTAAACCGGTTGGAGTACAGTTGGCAAAACAAATAAACAATCCCAGGCAAAAAAGCAATCTTTGATTATTCCATTTCATGGCAGTTTAAGTGTATGGTGATTATTTATAGAATTTATGTTATTCGTTTTTTTTAATAATTTCAGGTTCTATTATACCATTCAAATCATATACTACAGTACCTCCGAGTATAGTCATCTCACATTCAAGCCGGTGCTTGCTTTTTATTTTGTAACCCTCTCTGTCCCAAAAACCAAAGTCGCCGTTTCTAAGGTGTAAAATGGCAATATCGGCAACAGATCCGACAGACAGGTTTCCCAGCTCGGTATGTTGTATCTCCAGGGCAGGGTTCCATGTGCTTGCTTTAATCACATCGGGCAACGGCATACCTATTGCCAAAAATATAGACATAACATTGAGCATACCTTTCATGGCAGCATTCATGCTTCCTGTATGTAAATCAGTACTGATAGAATTCGGAAAGAAGCCTTTCTTCAATGCCGGAATTGCCTGCCTGAAATCAAAACTAGCCCCGCCAAATCCAACATCGAAAACTATACCTTTTTTTTGTGCCAGAGGTACAAATGGTTTCAGTTGTCTTTTCTGCAGATCAACAATAGGATCTCTTCGTTTTAGTTCTGTAAATGTGTGAGTAAAAATATCTCCGGGTCGCAAATGTTTAAAAAACAAATCTTCTATAGATAATGGTGTATGACTGTCCTCACCGCCAAAATCAATCATCACCGGCAAACCGGTTAATTTTCCGGCAGCAACTGCATTATCAACAGGAGTCCATTCAGCGGCTTCAAAATGAGCTACTTTAAAGCCAACAATTTTTCCCTTGTTAGCCATTGCCATTTCAGCCGCTTTTTGCAGATCCATATCATTCACATCCTGCTCATAGCTGCCGCCTCTCATTCCTGCTCCAACGATATTTAAAAAAGAAAACACCCTGGTTTTAGAACGCTCAATAACCTGTTGCTTAAACAAGGGAAAATTTCGCCATCCGGCGCTACCGGCATCTGCTATGGTGGTAACTCCATTTCTAAATGTAAAACCATCCGGCACCACTGCACTTGTAGCATCCATCAAATACTGGTCGGGGTGATTACCATAAAATACATGGGTATGAATATCAATTATACCTGGGGTAACATACAATCCTTTAGCTGCAACTAATTGCTTAGCCTCATTGGCTCTAATTACCGTTGCTACTAAAGCAATCTTCCCATCCTTTATTGCTATATCCATAACCTTGTCAATATTGTTTTTGGGGTCAATGACATGACCACCTTTAATTACAATATCAAACTGCTGAGCATAAGTAAAACTTAGCGGGAAAAACAGTAGCAGAAAAAGAAGTTTCAATATTTTTGGCATTTGTGTTTGATAGAAAATGATTTTGTTTGTTGTGGGCTTTGGGCTATCAGCTATCAGCTATCGAAATCTCTCTTAGAAATTGGATAAAGATTCATAGTTTTGAAATGTTTTAAGTTAATAAGGAACCCTCAGGGTAAATTTAAAACAGGCTTTGTATTGATTGCAGTCGAGACAAAGCGAAACCTCTGATCATTTCAGAGGTTTTTATTTTGAATTTACTGATATCATTCCCGCAAAAATGAACTGATCGTTTTTGACAGTTATAATATAGTGCAAAGACCCCTTAGAAAATAAAAGTCCTATTGTGTATTGATATTTTCCCTTTTACCCCGGCAACAACTCAAAAAAGGGAAATGAAAACAATGATAATGATTCTTAACAGCGAGACTTTCAACGTATCTATTGCTTTGCCTAATTGATTTTGAATTGTTTTTCTTTTAATACCCAATTGCCCTGCAATATCCTTTGTAGATAGTCCATCCTGGTAACGCATCCTGAAAATAACCTGACGTTTAGGTGGCAACGACTGCAACAATGCCTCATAAGCGTTCAGAAATTCTTTCCAGAGCAAATTTGAATCGGCCATAGATTGGTTTCCGGAAAAACTATCCAGCATATTAAAAAAAGGATGTTTAGATTTTTGCTTTGCCATCAGTTTAAACACCTTGTTGCGAACAGCAATATGCAAATAAGCAGTCAAATTTTTAATATTGAGTGTTTGCCTGTTTATCCAGATATGAGCGAAAATTTCCTGTACTATATCTTTTGCATCATCAGTGTCTTTTAAGCGCTTATAGGCTTCAGTAAAAGATTTATCCCAGTATTTTTCAAATAACAGATTAAATGCTGCTTCACTTCCCTGAGCTATCTGCTCAAGTAAAACAGCATCATCAGACAAATAATTTTCAGGCAAGTTCATTACAGCAGTGAGTTAACCAAATGTAAGAAATTTTAAGGCATAAGTAAGTTATGCATTTTTCTTCAAAATATCTTTCACCCTGTTGGCTACTACAGATACCTGATCGGGTCTTAACAACACAACGCCTACTCTCAGTTCACTTTTCCCATCTTTACCTTTTCCAGAAACACCTGCAATACTTGGGGTACCGCTTTTCAAAGCTTCAGCTACTTCCCTGCCGGTAATTTTTACTTTCTGTTCGTCCCAGCGTAGCATAAGACTAGGAAATGCATTGGCAGGGCCGGGATATACACTGGTTTCACCCAAAACACCCGGTACCGTTTCCACAATAGATTTAATCCGTTTAATGCGATCAAGCCAGTCCTGCCATTCTTTTTTATGATCACGTTCCAGGTAAGCTTTCAGCGCGGCATACATACCAAACATTTCTTCTTTATTCACCTTCATTGGTCTTCCTATGGGTGCTTCATGTGGGCTATGGTTCAGCTTCGCTGCTTCAATCAAATCTTTTCGCCCAAACAGCAGCCCTGCACTCTGGGGTCCACGAATCATTTTGCCACCAGAGAAAGTAACAAGGTCAAAACCTATTTTCTGATATTTGAAAAGATTTTCAACAGGAGGCACGTCTGCTGCAGCATCAATAAAAGAAGGTACATTATGTTTTTTAGAAATGGCTACAAATTCTTCATGTGTAACACTTGATTTTTCAGCAGCATTGAAGAACAGGGTCATAACGGTATTAGTATTAATGGCCTTGTCCATTTCTTCCGGGCCTTCCACTTCAATAATCTGAGCGCCTGTGGTAGTTACCGCCTGATCAAACAGGTAACGATGAGTTTTTTGCATAATCACTTCCGGTCGAGGACCAGGGAGATTAGGAATCAATTTTATTTTAAGCGGATCCTGCCCGGTAATGGCAGCCGCTGTGCCCAATACTATAGCACATGCCGCTCCGGATGTTACCATCGCAGCTTCGCAGTGTAGCATTTCAGCAATCTTAGCGCCAACCTTATCCTGTAGTTCATACATGTTTGCAAAATCATGCGCCGTTGAATTGATAACTTCCAACACTTCAGGTAACATTAGCGAACCTGAAAGGAATGTCATCGTTACTCCGGCATTGATCACAGGAGTGACGCCCAATTCTTTAAATAAATCCCGTTTCTCAGGCATGGTACCCGCCCTGGAAACCACAGGAACAACAGCACCGGCTACACTACCTGAAATTGAAAGCAGCCCGATATTTTTAATTATTTCTCTTCTTTTCATAACAAATATTTGATGCGCGCCGGCGCCATTTGTATTTTATACATAAGCGATACAATCCATCTCAACAAGAGAATCACCGGGAACACCACCTTTGGCAACAGCAACGGTTGTACGAACCGGAGGATTTTTCCCAAAGCGTCCTTTATATACTTCGTTCATGGCTTTATAATCTGCAATATCATTCAGGAAAACAGAAACTTTCAATACCTTTTCCATAGAACTACCAGCTTTGATTAATTCTTTTTCCAGTTCCTGAAGTACAATTTCCGTGTGTGCTTTAATTTCGAATGGAGCCGTATGTGCACCTTTCCCGGCAATATAAACGATATCACCATGCCGGGTAGAGCCAGAAAATAATGGTACGTTTTGAAAATTAGTTACATTTTGTACAACTTTTTCAGAAGCTGCATCAGGGCTGCTGCCCGCTTTTGCTGCAAGGCCAAATCCCATAAATGCCGTGGCGGAAGCAAATAATTTTTTAAGAACCGATCTTCTTTCTGTTTTCATTGTTGTAAATTTTAGTGTTAATAAAATATTCAGTTTTCTATAGTGAAAAAATATTTTACCTGGCTTAACATAAGTTCACCGACTCACAAATCAGGTAATCTTTGTGGCTTTCCATTCAGACATCCCATATTCTCCCATGCTCAATACACCCTGCATAATGTCCGTTTTTGCTACTCCGCTAAATTCAAAATTGAGCCTTACTCCCTGTTTGGTATATGAACTACGCAATACCAGATTAGAGCCATTAATATTACCAAAAATCTCACGGGTAGCATAACTTCCAAACTGTATGCCTTTAATATTATTTCCCTCCTGTTCAATCTGTATTTTTAATTTACTTGTTGTTGCCGAAAATTTTATTTCTACTTCCCATGCGCCACTGACATTAATATTGGCAGATGCATTTACCCGTTGCATAACCGGTGGGTTTGATAATACTTTAAACACCCTGTCTGCAATTATTTTCTCCTCACCATCTTCCAGTTGTGATGAATTGATCAAAATATTGGAATTTTCATTTGGGGGAAAAGGGAGATAGCTTCCGGCTCCGCTTACAGCAACCCGTGGCGTTCCTTCCCATAAAAGGTTTTCAACACCATAACCCGTAAGCGGGATGATATTTTTATCCCAACTGACATATAAATCAGGAGATGGATTTGAACGTCCCGATGGTTGTTTTATTTCTGTTAACACTCCCTGAATTTTATTCAGTTTGGCTGCAATAAAATTCAACCTGTTTTCCCATTTCTTTTTTTCTGCAGCATGATCGCGCTTCCACCACATTTCTACTGCTGTCAGCATCCCGATTATTTCCTCACGCCCCACTTTATATCCCCGTCCAAAACCGTGATGTGGTGCACTGGTGACCCATGCCGCTTTTACAAGGTCTTTACGTCCTACTAACAGACCTGTGCATTGCGGCCCGTTTAAATATTTTCCACCACTATATGCTACAAGGTCTGCCCCCTTCGAAAGATGTGGATTTGGAAGTTCTAAACCTTCAGCAGCGGCATCTACCAGAATGGGAATTTTATACGGCTTCACTATACCGGATATAGCTTCTAATGAAAGAGTTCCTTTTTCAGACTGATTACCTGCAAGCACAAGCACCATTGCAGTGTTATTATTTATTACCGAATTAAGTTGTAATGCATTTTCTACCTCAATCATTTTTACACCAACTCCTCTTACAGCAGATTCATATGCCGTCCATGAATAGGCAGGAATAATCACTTCATTTTTCATCCCGCTTAGATCAGGCAGTTTCCAAAGTTTATCCGGATCCCCGCCGGTAACAATGCCTGCTGC
>JAFDXG010000173.1 GCA_018268105.1 Bacteroidota bacterium
ATTTTTAATGATTAATATTCTAGCAAACTCTGTATTCCTTGTTGCCAAAAGTTCTGTATTATTGTTGCCAAAAGTTCTGTATTCTTAATTGCCAAAAAAACTACATTCTTATTTGCTGATTACAAGGGGCAACCGAAGCACTTCCGTTCGGCTAATGTACAAAAGTTGATAGAAGCACACAGGTTCAATTTTGCACTTCTGCCCCGCTATTGCAAAACCGATGTTACCAGCATGGGCTTTTGTCTTTTCGTTATTGCCAATATGACGTTGTTGGTTCGTTGCTCTATTCAACAAGTTTTTTCAAACCGTCAATAACAACTGCCCAATTTTCGGCAGAATGTTTGGCTTTTTCTTCGTCATAATTGGATTGTGTAATTGTTAGTTCTGTTTCTGCTCCAATGCCTTTTATTTCGTAAGTAACTAAAAGATAATTTTCGGGTTTGTCATCTAAACCACTCCAACTGCTTAAATAACTGTAAGAAAGTTTATCATTTGGTGAAAATTCTAAAACTTTTCCTTTGTCAATATATTTTGTTCCTTCATATTCTCCTTTCCATAAAATGGAACTGCCAATTTCCCAATTTGTTTCCTGACTTGAACCGAAAAAATATTGCATAACCATTTCGGGATTGATTAATGCTTCCCACACTTTTTCTATAGGAGCTTTGATTGTTGTTTTGTAGGTGCTTAAATTACTTGTTATCATTTTTTATTTTGTTTTTGTTATCCTATTATGTAGTTGTTACTTGGCAAACTTCATAATACGCAGTTTGTTATATTGCTGTAATAAGAGTGAAGCCAAGTTGTATGGTATGTTAGCAAGAAGCATCAAGAAACCTAAAAGTATTTCCCCCTGTGTGAATGCGTGTATGAATGAAAGTGTAAAAAAAACAAAACACATCCAATGAAATCGTTCATACATAGCAATAGTCGTGAGGTATTGTTGGGCTTGTCGTACATTTTTTATAACTCTGCTACTTTTGTTAAACTGATTTGCCCATCGTCCGTTTTGTGCAAACCGTTGTATAAATTTAACTCCCCATTTTTCATATTGCCTACGATGTTGAAAAAAGCCGAGTTTTTCAATAATTTTTTTGGGAAGAAAAGCCACAAGAACAGCAATTACTACAAAGATATACCACCAAATCTCAAGCCCTTGCTTATACCAATACCAAACCACAGGAGTAAAACAAAGTCCTGTCCAGAAGATGTTTAGTAGTTGATTGGCAAGCTGTTTCTCCATTCTACAAGTTAATTTCCAATAATGTTATTCTTCCAGGTCAAATTCTATATCTTTTTAAAAACCTTTTCAAAGGTGTTTAGGTTACGGGAAGTAAATGTGTCTTTCAGTTTTTTATTACCTAATATTTTTCCGAATTCTGACCCGAGTGTATTTCCTTTTGGTACTTTCCAATAGAAATTATCGGATACGATTTTTGCGTCTTCTCCTGTTGCTTTTCCTGATTTTTCAAATTCTCCCATTAATACTTTTTCAATACCGTCGATACCTGCAAAACCGTAGATGTGGAAATCAGCATCGACTGAAAAAGGATTATTGCTGAAAGTATTTTCCACTTCGCTTTTGTCTTTTATGAAAAGAAACGCTTCGTAGTTAAAATGTTCCGACATAGCTTTTTCCAACAATGTTTTTAGTTCTTTTTTATCTTTCTCCGATGAAAATAAAATATTTCCCGAAGCCAAAACCGATGATACGTTTTTCATTCCTGCTTTTTCAAAAACAGCACATACTTCTGCCATTTTCATATTCGTCCCTTTTACATTTACGCCTCGCAAAAAAGCACAATAACTACTATTCTTCATTTCTGTTTTAATTGTTTCTAATAAGTTGTCCAGTTGATTAAATCTTGTTTCCCAAATTTAGCTCTGTCGGACTGTGCGGTTGTTTAGCCTTGCTGGTAACGGATTGGGTATTGCCGAAGGCGGGGCGTTTCAGCACTACTGTTGATTTGAAAAACTAAAGTTCGATTAAGCACAAAAGTGTCATAGAAGTTCGTCACCCCCGCTTTTGGCAATACCTTGTTACCTGCTGCCCGATTGTCAGTCAGAAGCTGTGTCATTGCTTAAATTATTTTTTCAGTCCGAGTGTTTTGTATAAACTCCATCTCTTCATTTTCTTGTCGTGATAGCAAAACAATTTCTGAATGAATGTCTGTGAAAGTACCAATATGCTTTCTAAATGAATTACGTAAATCAACAGCTTCTTTAACTCCAAGAGTTGCTTTGTCGTAAATTATTGCCAAGTCAATGTCGTTGATGTCTTCTGTTTTTAGGATTGAGCCAAACAGGAATACTTCAACACCAACAGGAGTAACAGGCAAATTGTCAGCTATCTTTTGTTTTAGGTTCATAGTTAATTAGTTTTTGTCCGATGTAATTTATTGCTCCAAAAAATTCTTTCATATTAAACAGTCCAAGGTTTTCTGCTTTTGCTCTTTCTTTAGCATCACCCGAGTAACGATTATAAAAGCCAATTAACAAAACACAAGTCAAGTTGTAATTGGTCGTTACAATTTCGAAAATGTCCGCTTCACTTACTACGTAAATGTCCGCAACCAAAACTCTAATTGCTGGTCGTCCTCCTGTTCTTTCAATTTCATAAACATTTTCAGAAATTTCCGTTAGGCTTTCCACAGCAGTATGTCCACTGATAACTCTTTCAAAATACGCTACACTTGATTTAAGTGGCTTTTCTCTGTTTTTACTTCTACTCATCGTTTAAGATTGAATTAAATGCTGTCGGATAAATTACAAGTGATGAAGTTTTGTCGCCTGAAAGATTATTAAACTCAAAACTTTCTTTGTGCTGCTTCCATTCTTCAAATAAATATTTTTCACCGTCAGTAAGAAGGTCATAATTGCGTTCAAGGATTGCGTTAATTCTTCTATTGTTGGGAATGATTGTGCCGATTGATTTTTGCTCCCAAATTTTTTCAGTTTCAAGATAATTTTCTTCTGCTTGTTTTGAATATGGCCCAAATGTGTCAAATACAATTTTGTTGTTGAGTTGAAGTTTTGCAATTTCTTTTCTGGCTAACTCTCTTGTATCAAACTTTGGAATATTAAAGAGCGCGACAATTCTTTCTTCGTGTGTCTGTTTCCAATTTCTAACTGTCGCAACAGGATATAAGTGAGAAAATTTGTCAACCTTTGTATGGCAAGTTGGGCAAAGTAAAATTATATTTTCATAATCGTCTCTTTCTTCTAAAGGCAAATCGCCATCGCCTCTTGGTCCGTCTTCACTTTGTCCAATGATGTGTGCCAACTCTTCGACATTTGTAATCTCACGACTTTCAAATAATGGATATAGGTCTGCGTTGCAATTTGGATTGCCGCAAAATCCGCCCGAACGAGCTAAGAGTAATCGTTTTGTCTTTGCTTCTATACTCATATTATTTGTCTGTCAGTTATTGTTGAACGGTCGTCACGGGTTGCAGGTAACGGTTTGGGGCTTTGCGTTCGGGCGGTAAATCGAAGCACAAAAGTTGATATTTTTACTAAAGTTTAACTGAAAAACTACCCTTGAATTTTGCACTTCAGCCCGCCTGACGCAAAACCCGTGTTGTACTAAACCTACGGTAGTTTGAGCAGCACTCACAAATAAATGGGAGTGCCTTTGTTTTGCAAAAAACAAAATTAAAAACCATGCAAACAAAACA
>JAFDXG010000174.1 GCA_018268105.1 Bacteroidota bacterium
CCATGCCTGCTTATCCCTACCGGTCGAATGTAAAATATCCATCGGATGCCAGGCATACTATGTACCGGCAGCAATATAATACCCGGCTGATAACTACAGATAACTTTAAAAATGCATTGAAGCCGGAAGGCAGGATTGCAATAAAAAAATAGTTTTTTGAGTATTTAACCAAAACTGTTAATGCATAAAATATATCGTAAACTTATTTCAATGGCAGTACCGACATTGAAAATCTTCAGAAAGGAATATCATGTTACGGTTTTTCTGTTGTCTTTAATTTTCCTGGCTCATAATAGTTCATCGCAGGACAAAGGTTTGCCATTGCGTCTGATGGCTTATGAATACCTGCAAAAAAATCAAATGGACGAGGCGGAAGCAGCATTCCAAAGAGCAATTAAATCTACTCCGGATGATATATTGAATTACCGTGACCTGGCTATTTTTTACCTGGTTCAAAAAAAATATGCTAAATCAGAAGCTACAGCAAATGCCGGGCTCAGACTGAAACCAGGTAATGAGGAGCTAAGATCAGTATTGGCAAAAGTATATATACAAACAGGTGCGAATATGCCTGCATATAACGAACTGTATAATATTCTTCAAAAAAACAATAAAAATATTTTTGCTATCTATAATATGGCAATGCTGAACCCTTTTGGGATCGAAGCTTCGCGAAAAGCAAATCTTATCAATGCTTTGTCCTTAGCTCCAGCCAATGTTGTTATTCACTTAAGCCTTATTGAAGTATTATTGGGAAGTAATGAGACAGATTCAGCTTTATATTATATGCAAAATATAAAAAGAATTGTTCCTGAATTTCCACCCGTTGTTGCCCTATCATATAACAGGGTAGTGGCAGCTTTGCAGGGGAATAAAGTTGAGCTGGCTAAAAATTATTTGAACAGGTTTAAAGATGTATTTAAAGTAACTGCTCCTTATGTAGATGGGCTTTCTGTCCTGGAAGGTCCAATGTTATCTGTGGGTTTTGCTGATTTTACTTCAAACTTTATTCAAAATAAGAATACCTCTACTTCTTCTTTCAATATCAAATTTACTGATGTGTCAAAAGCTTTAGGAATAACGCAGCCAGAGGGGAAAAAGTCATCAGGCGAAATTATTGCTATAGCAGATTATTCGGATGCCGGCGAAATGTATATATATTATAGTAGTTGTGTGGCAGACGGTAAACAGACCTGTTATTTATTGGTTAGTACAATTGGAGGATTTCAACCCTCCAAAGTTGAAGGAGGAATTGAGCATATTAATCATGATCTTGATGCAGTATTCGTTGATTATGACAACGATGGTTATCAGGATTTATTTGTTGCAACTACAAAAGGAGTTTTGCTGTATAAAAAAAACACATCCGGATTATTTGTTTTTCAAAACAAAAATATTGGGTTGAACAATGCTGAATATATTCAAAAAATGCTATTCGCAGATTTTGATCAGGATGGAGATCTTGATATGTATGCTATTACAAATGGGATAAATAAATTTTTTCGCAATAATGGCAACGGAACTTTTTCTGAGCAGGCAGATAAAATGGGATTATCCGGTAAAGGGAAAACAAGCAATGGAGATTATTTGGACTATGATGGGGATGGCGATCTGGATATTATAACTATTGGTCTTAATACACCCATCCGTGTATTTAGTAATAACCGACGATCGGAGTTTAAAGATTTAACAACTCCCGCTATGATGAAGAGCAGCTACAAAGGGTTGTCTGTTGCGACAGCAGATTATAACAATGACGGATTAACAGATATTTTCATTTCAGGAACATCAGGGGAACGGTTTCTGCTCAAGAATATTAATGGAAATAATTTTGCTGCAGACCCATTAGCTTCTAAATTGATTACAGAGACTCTGGGTAATACTGATGTGCGTGATGCTTCTTTTTTTGATTTTGATAACGACGGGTATATGGATCTGCTGGTTGCAGGTGTTAATAGCAACACATCTTCTCAAAGTATTTTTTTATTTCATAATGAAGCATCAAAAGGATTCAGTAATGTTTCGCATTTAATTCCAAAGGAGCTTCAGGCGACAAAAATTGCTATTGCAGATTTTAATTTTGATGGTGACGATGATATTTTTCTTGCGGGCCCGCAGGGGGTTAAACTGCTACGGAATGATGGTGGTAACTTACATCAATATATGCAGGTACAGTTAAGGGGAATTTCTTATGGCAGCAATAAAAATAACAGACTGGGTATAGGTGCACAGGTGGAGGTTAAGGCAGGTAATTTATACCAGATGAAAACGATTAAAAAAGCAATAACCAATTTTGGTATGGGGAAACTAACTTCCGTTGATGTTGTTCGCATTATATGGCCAAATGGCACCCCTCAATTAATTAAAGATCCTTCAGCCAATGAACGTATAATGGAGGAGCAAATGCTCAAGGGATCCTGTCCGTTTTTATTTGTGTGGAATGGTGAACGCTATGAGTTTTTCAAAGACATGATGTGGCGCAGCGCTCTGGGAATGCCCTTATCCGTAAGAGGAACTGATACTACTTATGC
>JAFDXG010000175.1 GCA_018268105.1 Bacteroidota bacterium
AGAAGCTACATTAGCGCCATTATATTGCCACACACCACTTCCGCTCATCACCGTCCAGCCTTCTGCTGTTTTGGGTTCTGTTTTTTCGGGAGATGAAATGGTTTTATTGGCAGCAACCAGTTCATTCCAGTCTTTATAAAAATCGGTTTGTATATCGCCCTCGCAGTTGCGATGCTGATAGATGGCAATCTGCGCCCACGAAGCGCCATCAATCCGTGAATAGGAAACATTGTCGTTGCCCTGGTTTAAAGTCCAGTCAGTTGGCGCTGTGTAGCTAACGATATCAAAGGTTTGTTTTTGGGCAAAAAGGTTTGCAGTTAGCATTGCAAAAAGAATTGAGATGATAATTGATTTCATATATTCAACTTATGATGTAAAAGTAGGAGAAGGGGGTGTGTGGGGGTATCATTAAAAAGGATGATTTTTTATGGGCACGAATGCACGAATAAACGAATTCAATAATGAACGGTCAGCAAGGAAAAATCATAGAGAGTGGTAGAGTTTTAATGGCAGACATTAGGAATGGCCACAGATGCACAGATGGATTTTTTTTCATTTGTCACAAAGGCTCAAGTCACGATCCCGATAGCTATCGGGACACAAAGAAAAATCTTGGTGCATCTTAGAGCCTTGCTGTCTTAGTGGCCTCACAAAAAAATCATTAAAAAAGATGAGTACTACAATAAACCAAACATTCTTTATTTGTAATTCGGAAAGAAGTATTTTGGTATAATGAAAAAGATACTGACCATAACCATATTGATTCTTGCAACTGTACATTCTTCGGCACAGCAGTCAAACAAAGATAGTTTGCTCAACCTGCTGCGCACTGCCAAAGAAGATACTTCAAAAGCGTTGCTTTATATTGATGTGGGGAACCAATATGAGTCTGATGATATCCATACTGCAGCTCAGTATTATTTACAGGCTCGTGATTTAAGCCAGAAACTGAATTACAAAAGAGGTATCATTAAATTTATTGCCAACTATACCGAAGTCCTGAACGTGAAGGGCGTTTATGACAGTTCATTACTCCTCAACAAACAGGCGATGCAACTGTCTGCAGAGCTGAAAGATCAGTTGTTACTGGCTAAAGCAACTGCCAACACAGGAAACTGCTTCAACTATTTGGGGCAATATGATAGTGCCGCCTATTATTATGAAACTGCAAAAAGCTATTTTGAAAAAACAGAGTACCCTTATTTTGTAGCCAGGATGAATGACCTGATTCAAAACGTGTATTGGAAACTAAGCCAGTATGCCAAAGGGGTAACTTATGGTAATGCGGCTTCTCAATTTTTTAGAACCGAGGGTAAAGAGATAGAGCTTGGGCAAGCGTTGGTAAATCTTGCAAACAATTATCAATCGCTCCAAATAGTGGATTCGGCGATGAACTGTTATAAGGAAGGGCTTACAATTGGCCAAAAAACAGGCTTCAAACGGCTTGAACTTACCTGTTTGCTGGGGTTAGGGGATATTTACTTCCATCGGTATGATGCAGAAAGTATGCAACCTTATTATGAAAAATCTTTGGTGCTAAGTAAAGAAATAGGAGATGTAGAAGGAATAATAATTTCAGAAAGAGGTTTGGCTTTTCTCCATCTCTTAAAAAAAGATTTTATAAAAGCCAGGGATTATGTTTCTGAATCCATACGAATTGCCGATAGCGTGGATTTAAAAAAAGAAAAAGTTGCCGGATTGAAATTGATGTCCAATATTTTGTTTGCTACCAATGATATTGTTGGTGCAGAAAAACTCTTAGATAGTTCACAGGTTTTAGAAAACCAATTAACCGGTGAAGAAGTACAAAACAAAACTTTGTTGATTGAAAAGAAATTTGAAACCCAAAAGAAGGAAGCGCAAATACAATTACAAAAAGCACAACTCCGCCAAAAGAATATCCTTAACTATGTTTTTGCTGGAGCAGCTATTGCTCTGTTATGTATCCTATTCCTTGGTATCCGCAATTACAAAAACCGTCAACGCCTGCAACAGGCAAAAATTGATGAATTAGAAACAGAAAAACATCTCACCGCTACTGAAGCCGTACTCAAAGGTGAAGAACAGGAACGTACCCGCCTGGCTAAAGACCTGCATGATGGTTTAGGTGGAATGCTCAGTGGCATAAAACACTCTCTTAACAACATGAAAGGAAATTTAATTATGACGCCTGACAATGCACAGGCTTTCGAACGCAGCATTGATATGCTTGACAGTTCTATCAAAGAAATGCGCCGTGTGGCACATAACATGATGCCGGAAGTATTAGTGAAATACGGGCTGGATTCTGCATTGAAAGAATTTTGCAGTGAGATAAATAGCAGTGGGGTTATTCATACAAAATATCATTCAATAGCAATGCATGAAGCCAATATAGAACAGACAACAGCAGTAACCATTTATCGCATTGTACAGGAACTGGTGAATAATGCCATTAAACATGCAGCAGCTACAAACGTTTTAGTGCAAACGCAATATTCATCAACAGAAAAAACTGTATTAATAACAGTGGAAGATGATGGTAAAGGATTTGATATGACAACGATAAAAAATGCAAGCGGTATTGGCTGGAGCAATATTCAAAACAGGGTTGAATTTCTGAAAGGAAAAATTGATGTACAGACAGGAGAAGGCAAAGGCACTTCGGTGTTGATTGAAATTGGTGTTTAATTTTTTAGCAAGCCAAAGTGAAGAAGAAATTTTTACAATAATCAATAAATTCGTGTATTCGTGGCCAAAATATTTTAATGCAGAGATATCAATTAATACAACGAAGAAATATTCTCAGTATATCCATAGTACCTGCTGTACAAGATTTCTTTATTTGCCACAAAGACCCGAAGACAAAAAGCAACACAAAGAAAAACTTAGAACCTTCGTGGTAACAAATTGAAAAAATGAAAGCAAGTGTTTTTATAGTTGATGACCATTATATGGTGATAGAAGGTATCCGTTCTCTTTTACAATATGAAAAAGATATTGAATGGATGGGACATGCTACCAATGCTTCATCCTGTCTTGCATTTTTAAAACAACAACAACCTGATGTTATTTTAATGGATATTAACCTGCCTGATAAAAGTGGAATTGATCTATGTAAAGAAGTCAGGGAAAAGTATCCATCTGTTTTTGTTTTAGGCCTGAGCACATTTAACCAGCAAACAATCATCCGCAACATGATAGATAATGGAGCCTCAGGTTATGTATTGAAGAATGCAGATAAATCAGAATTGATGGAAGCTATAGCAGCAGTGATGTCCGGGAAAAGTTATTTAAGCCATGAAGTAAGCCAGTCATTAAGAGCGTCTGATAACAGCCTGCCACCGGTTACAAGGCGTGAAAAAGAAGTATTGCAATTAATTGCAGAAGGTCTTACCAACACAGAGATAGCAGAAAAACTTTTTATCAGTATCCCTACTGTTAATACACATCGTAAAAGTCTGCTCGATAAATTTGAAGCAAAGAATACTGCTATTCTTGTAAGTAAAGGCATAAAGAGTGGGCTGATATAAAGTGTTTTTTAATTTGAATAAGTTTTGAAAACATAATTGTGTGGGAGAGGTAATTACTTTCCGATACAAAAATTGTAGTCTTCTTTACTATCAGGCACTTACAGTGATTGGGCAACAAATAGCCAACAAAGGTGTCTAAAACAAGTGCAACTACTCAACAAAGAAAGGAAAAAATGTTGTTGGCTGTAGGGTGTGCTGTGCCTTATCATCAGCAAAAGCAAAGATAAGATTTCTACTTACCTGAGTTGCTTGGCAACCGTTTCCGGTTG
>JAFDXG010000176.1 GCA_018268105.1 Bacteroidota bacterium
ATCGTTTCCAAAACAAAAGGCACTGCCCACAAACCTGTGCGGTGAATTGAAAGGTTTAAAAGCTCCAACACCAATTATTAATTCGTTCTGACGGCTGCGGGCCAAACGCCAGGGAATACCTCCCATTTTTGCCAGCAGTGCAACATAGATGTTTGGCAAGAAATAGTAAAAGTCAGGTTTGTCAAGGTGTTCCTTATAAATAACCTGCGAAGTGATGCCTTTGTCCAGCAAGTGCTCTTTTATCTTGTAGTAAGCATTGTGCTGTGGATGAGTTTTATCATCCTTCCTGATCGGGCTGATGTAAATAGCGACATAGGTGCAATTGTCTTCTAACGAAAACTTATCGAGCTGTTCTTTTACTTCTTCAAAAATTGTTTCGTTATTAATAAAGGCGGTTTGTTTTGCTGCGTCAAAACTAAATGGCTGGTTGATATAAGAAATCAAAGGTTCTGCGTCTTTTGGTTTTCCATTGATGGTTCCATGCCAGCCCTCCATCATAAACTTGTACATGTTTCCTTTCACAAAATCAGCATCCGCTTTATTGTAAATAAAGAAAAGCTTTAAATGGCCATCTGTGTAGGCTTTTAGCGGCTTATGCATTAATATGCCAAGCCCCGGATTTATATGTGTACCGTTTTTAAATTGTAAAATGTTATTGCCCTTGCCAACGGTATATACTTTTTCTTCCGGTACGGTATAGAAACCCCTGGAATTCAGCTTTATTATTTTGTTGAAAGTGGGGGTATTGAGATAGTGGTTGTAAAAACTTTCAAGCAAAGCCAAGTAAATAGGATAACGATTTACTTTCTTGAGTTCTTCATAAATATCATACTGCTTTTTCAGGTCGTAGTTTAATACAGGATATACATTTTCGGGCTGCTCTTTTAATTCCTCCGGCAGTGTATGCTCATAGTGCCAGATGGAGCCATTACACAAAACCTTTGTATATATCCTGGTATCTAAATCCCGTATTTCTGAAACCGATGTTCGTAATACTTTTGAAATGCCATTATAAGCAAGTGTTAACTGAAATTGTTTTGGAATGGCTCCGCTATACTCTGCGTCAAGAGTATATTTATTATACACTTTATAGAATGGATCATTTGCTGATTTGTCTTCAAACCACACTTCTACATCCTGTGTAAAATTGGGAAACACTACTGAATCCTGCATTTGTCTGAAATACTGCAATATCTGGAAGCGGAAATAGTGCTTGGCGAATGAAATACATTGAAGCAGGTTGAGCTCTTTAACAATTGCCCCTTCTCTTTCTCGTAAAAAATCGGTGTAATAGAATTGTGCAGCCGGGTCTCTGTCTTCCGGGAATGTTTCAAACAGCTTGCTCCAATGAATGGGAGCCATGCCCTTTTGTTTTTCAGGGTAAAATGCACAACTGAGCGTTGTTTTGACAGGTGTAAAAGGAATAAGGTTTAGCTTGATCTGCTGCATCTAAATTTCTTCAGTTTTAATTGTATTTATATCAAATGGCTCACTTTTATCTTTTTAAATTTTTTACCCATACCCAATGTAATTGCCATTGGGTTTTTAATGATTAGTTCTCCTTTCTGCAACCCGGCAATGGCTTCTTTTATCTCCTGATATTCTTTCCCTGAAACACCAAACAAGTCTTTTATCACACCATCATTTATTGATTGCTGCTTCATGATAAGCGGATATTGGGCATTAGCATAAAAGTCAAAGTATTCACTTTTATAGCTATCCATATTTTGTGTGGCAAGTATTATACTCAGTCCTTTATTTCTGCCCACGGCTATCAAATCCCGAAGGGGTTTGTTGTCGAATCCGAGCATGTAATGTGCTTCATCTATGATTGTGAAATGGCGAAGCTCAACATTGTCTTCATCTACTGCTTGTTTGGGCAAACGTTCATAAATAGCATTCAGCTTCGATACAATGAAGTAAACTATTGCTTTGGCTATCGGACCGTCTTTTGGAAAGGAATCCATTTTAACTATGTAACTGTCTTTTATCAGGTCTATACGGTCTTCATCGGCAAAAAGATTGTTGCGAATAAGTTGCTTGAGTACCGATTTTACACTGTCATCCTTGTCTTTGTCTTTATCTGACTGTAAAGCCGTGTATTCTTTAATAATTCCATCAAAGGTGACTGGAAGGTTTTGGGTTTTCTTGTATGCATTAATAATTGCTTCAGATAACCGGTTGCTCATATTTGCACTGATTGATGCCCTATCAATGGAACATAAAGCATTGGCTAATTCAGTAGAGTACAAGTTGATTTCATTTTGTGCCTTACCAGTAAAATCTTTAAAGGGGGTAAATGGTAAGGGAGCAATTATTGGATCAAGGATAGCACTTCTATCCACTTCAAAGAGATTTAGCCAGGCATTATTTGCCGGGTCTGAAAATTCACCTTTATAGTCAAACAATAAGAAGTTAACCGGATAAGGGCTCTCAATAGAAAGGGTTCTTATTTCATTTAACAAGACAGCCAGTAAGTTTGATTTGCCAGAGCCGGTAGTACCAGCCACTAATATCTGAGTATTGGGTATATCCC
>JAFDXG010000177.1 GCA_018268105.1 Bacteroidota bacterium
CAACGGGTCCACCACCAATTATTGCAACGTTCTTATCACTAAGTAAATTCATTTGTTTGTCTGTATCTATTCGCATTGTCATTCAAAAATGGCACATAACGGTAAAGCATTGGCGATGGCAGGGCATTTGAAAATCGTCTGCCCGAACTACCGCTGATTGAAAAACCGAAGATGAAGATATGAACAAAAGCTAAATTATTAACGTCAAGCTGGAACTGAAGTTGATAGCGAACAAAAAGACGAGGATATATTCGTCGCCCCCTGCTATTGCCAATGCACCTGTTGTGCGTTCGCTTTTATGTCCACTGAAAAAGTTAACGCTAAAATTTCACTTTGTCTCTGTCACAATAATATCTTGCAAGTCCAACCAAACAGCCTGCTTGAAATTTTCCTTTATATATTGGGCTGTAAGTTGTGTCGCCTGATTTACTGATAACCATTGTTGAAACCGGTGCGTCACTATGTCTAATTTTATAAACTTTGTCGGCTCGCTTGCATATAGGGCAAATAACTTTTCCGAAAGCATTTCGTTTAAGCTGTCCAGGAATGTAAAATGTCATTTCGGGTGTGTCACTTTCAAAAGTCCTGACAGATCCAATTAGTAGTGTGTCAATCCCCAAGCCGGTGCAATAAAAGTCAAATGATTTCTCTTTGTTAGGTGTAAAACTAATTTCAAAGTTACCCTTGTTGTCTGTATATGATTTTGCTAATATTTTATGGTCGCCTTTTACGAAAACCAAAACCATTTCTGTGTATGCAGAGGTGTCCCTTGGACTGTTTTTTAAGTGTCCAGTTATAGTTACAGGTAGTGAAAAATGTCTGAACCCTAAAAGTAGTGTCGCAGCGAAAATTGTCAGTATGTAAATTGTTAAACGCAATGTCTGTTTAAAGTGACGCACAACGGGCCGCGTATTGGCGATGGGCGGGATTTTAGCACTGAACTTTAATTGAAGAACGAAAGTTGAATTTTGCACTTCCGTTGATGCAAAGCCGTTCAGCCCGCCTATTGCCAATACGATGTTACCAGCAGTATTTATTGTTTTCTTTCAATTTTTACTAATCCTTGTCGTGTCGCTAAATATAAATTCCCATTGTCGTCAAAAGTCATTGTAGAAATGTAAGAAGTTGGAATATCAGAATTTTCATTGTGATAATTCTCCCAACCATTCTTTAAGTCGTATCTTACTAAGCCTGCTCTGTCAGTAGAAATCCAAAGGACTTTTTCATTTTTGTCATACAGAACACAATTGGTATGGTTAAATGGCATTCCTGAGTTTTCGGTCGTAAACTGTTTGAAAGTTCCATCTGTATAGCGAATTGCAATGCCTTCGTCATTGTTTACTTTTCCTTTTTCCTTTCTGTCGAACTCGAAAAGTGTGAAATAAAGATTTCCATTTTCGTCTTCATCCATTGATGTTATACACTTTCCCTTCAAAACTGTGGTTGAATTTTCGAAGTTTGTAACATTGCCGTTTTCATCAATCATTGCTGTGCCATCAAATGTTCCAATCCATATTCGGTTATGCGAGTCTTTTTTTGCGTAATAAACTCTATTCGATGGTAAATCTTTGTATTTGCTTTTATCTATCGTTATCCATTTTCCGTCTTTGTAAATGGTTAAACCTTTGTTGGAACAGAAATATAATTCATTTGTTTTAGGATTGTTGATGATATCAAATGCTTTGTTAATACCAATTTCCGTTGAATCATATTTTACCCATTTTGTATTGTCGAAACTGTATATATTGTTTTTACCATAAGTCCATTTAACATTATTGTTGTCAGTTGCTAAAGCATAATACCCAAAAAACTTACCTTTTTCAGTAATATTCTGTTCTGCATTTTTAAATTCTTTCCCATCAAAAGTTACCAAACCTTCATCAACAGTCAACCAAACAAGTCCGTTTTTATCAATTGTGATATTGTCGTTCATATTGTTTGGAAGATTTGAATTACTCGAGTTCCAAACAGTTATTTTGTAATTCTTTAGATTGTCGTTTTTGTATTCGTAAGTTTTATTGTAAATCTCAGGACTGTTAGGTTTATCAAAAGATTTTTTGAAAGCATTCATATCAACCCGTTCAATCTGTCCCGAAATTTTATTGTCACTTATTGCAAAAATTAAATTTATTGAGGATTTTTCTTCATTCTTTCCACTTGTTATTGCTGGTGTCCATTTCTTGAACTTGTTAAGTTCTTCAATAATTTTTAATGAAATAGGATTGTTTGATTGGTCAGTATGACTTAATACACAAGCACGACCTTTTGAGTCAACAAGAACTTGAAATTTTACCGCACCTTTTATTCCTTGTAAGTTTAATTCCTTATTTAGTTTGTCTTGTAATTTTGCAAACTCTTTTTGATCATAACCTGCTTTTGTGTCTCCACAGTCAAGGCAAAACTTTTCGGTCTTACAATTTTCTAGTTTTACTGGGAAAATGTTTTGCGCATATGCTTGAAATGTCAAACCTGCAAAAAGGATAATAAGCGTTTTTCTCATTTATTTTGTTTATTTATTGTAAGGTGTCGTTTTAATATTGCTGGTAACGGTTCGAGGCTTTGCGCTGGCAGGGGATAGGTGGCTCGTCTGCCTGCTTGGCCGTAATTTCCGCGTAGCGTACGGCCAATATACAAATGTTCAACAGAATTCCAATGCTCAAG